>DATBIS010000028.1:0-11443 GCA_036556805.1 Actinomycetota bacterium
CTTCGCCGCGGGTGGCCGGGGCGACGCCCGCGCGCGCCAGGTGCCCCGCCGCGCGATCGGCGAGCGCCGCCGCGCGCGCGGCCGATCCGGCCCCCAGCGCGAGCAGATAGCGGTGCGCCTCCTCGAGGTGCTGGCCCGCGACGCGATCGGCCTCGGGCCCCTCTCCGCCCGACAGCACGAGGTCGGCGGCGCGCTCGTGAAGGTCGGCGCGCCGCGACTTCGGGATCGACGCGTACGCGGCCTCGCGCGTGAGGTCGTGGCGGAACCGCGAGACGCCGGGACGGCCCGCGCTCGCGAGGAGCTCCTTCTCGGCGAGCGAGCGGAGGGCGTCGGGCACCGACGCCGTCGTGTCGGTCGCGAGCGCCTCGAGCGCTGCGTCCTCGAAGGTCGCCCCCAGGACCGCGGCTCGTTCGAGCACGGCGCGCTCACCGGGTGCGAGGCGGTCGATCCGGGCGGCGAGCAGAGCCGAGATCGTGGGCGGGATCACGAGGTCCGAGCCCTCGCCCTCCCGCCCCAGGGCCTCCTCCTCCGCGAGCGACGCCACGATCTCCTCGAGGAAGAAGGGGTTGCCGCCGGCGGCGCCGGCGATGCGCTCCTCGAGCTCCGGGGCCGGCGCCTCCCGGAGGAGATGCCGGACGAGCGCGCGGCTGTCCCGGTCGGGCAGCGGCTCCAGCCGCAGGGCCACCTCTCCCGGCGCGCGGCCCCACGTCGGGTGCGCGGCCGCGAGGTCGGGCCGCGCCGTGCAGAACACGAGCATCGGCGCGTCCCGCGACCACTCCGCGACATGGTGCACGAAGTCGAGGACGATGCGATCCGCCCACTGGACGTCGTCGAGCCAGAGCACGAGCGGCCGGCGTCGCGCGATCTCCTCGAGGATCGTGCGGGCGGCCCAGAACGCAACCTCCGGCGACGGCGCGTCCTCGCCCTGCCCTACGATGCCCCCGATCGCGGCCACCACGGCGGCGGCGTCTTCGCGTTCGCCCACGAGGGAGGCGAGGGGCGCACCGCCGTCCTGTCCGGCCGCCGCGGTGATGGCCTCGCCGACCGGCAGCAGGGCCGGCCCCTCGCCGTAGGCGCGGAAGCGCGCCGCGAGCACGTTCACGCGATCCTCGTGCCGGTCGAGCAGCTCGCGAACCAGTCGCGACTTCCCGATCCCCGCGTCGCCGAGGATCGTCACCACGCGACAGCGTCGGGTCTCCGTCGCGTCGGCGAGGATCTCCACGAGCAGGCGCATCTCGGACGTGCGGTCCACGAACGGCGCCCCGCCCGGCCGTGCTTCGGCCGAGCCCTCCTCGACGGCGAGGAGGCGGAACGGCTTGATCTCGTCCGCGAACCCCTTCAGCTCGACGGCGGAGGCCGGCTCCGCGCGCACCGCGAGACGCACGAGCCGGTACGTGTCGCCGTCGATGAGGATCTCGTCCGGCGGCGCGGCCTGCTCGAGTCGCGCGGCGAGGTTCATGATCGAACCGACCACCGGGAGCGTGTCTCCCCCGCCGCTCGCGACCACCTCACCGGTGGCCACGCCGGTGCGCGTCCGGATCGTCACCCCCCAATGGGTATCGAGCTCGTCGTTCAGCAGGGCGAGCGCGCGGCGCATCTCGGCGGCGGCGCGGACGGCGCGCAGCGCGTCGTCCTCGTGCAGGTACGGGAGGCCGAACACGGCCACGACCGCGTCGCCGATGAACTTCTCCACGCGTCCGCCGTGGCGTTGCACGGCCGCGCGCATCTCCTGCCAATAGCGCGACATGACGCCGTGCATGACCTCGGCGTCGATGCGTTCGGTGAGCTCGGTGGAGCCCACCAGGTCGCAGAAGAGCACCGAGACGCGGCGCCGGGACGCGCGCTCCTGCTCGAGCGCGAGGGGTTCGCCGCACGCCTTGCAGAACCGAGCGTCCTCGGAGTTCGACTCGCCGCATCGCGCGCACGCCGGCATCGCAGCAGCGTATGCCGCTCGGGCATGCGTCGGCCAGCGGTTACGAGGTGCGGTGTGCGTCCGCGAACGCCTTGTGCTCGGCGCACAGGCGTGCCGCGTAGAACGTGATCACGCGATCGGGTCGCTCGGGGTTCGGCACCTGCCAGGAGAAGCCCCTGCGGACCGGCTTCGTATCCTGGACGTTGCACCGTTCCCCCGTAATCGGCGCGATGTACTGACAGGGCCCGTCCATGCATGCAGTTTACTCCGCGCTGCTAGGCTGCGGGGTTGCGTGGAAGAGGAGCGCACGCCTCGGACCGATCCCCCCGAGAGCCGTCCGCGACCGGCGTGCCCCTCGTGTGGCTCCGCGCACACCCAGCCGTTCACCCACGCGGGTCCCGGCGCCCGCGTGAACATGCGCTGCCTCGACTGCGGCCACCAGTTCCGCGCGCCGCACGTTCGCCGAGCGCCGTGACGCGAACGCTCCGTGTGGGCGTGCAGCTTCCCGAGGTCGAACGCGACGTCCGCTGGCCCGAGTACGCGGCGATGGCGCGAGCCGCGGAGGCGGCGGGCTTCGACTCGATCTGGGTCGGCGACCATTACCTCTATCGAGACGACGGGCGTCCCGAGCGGGGTCCGTGGGAAGCGTGGACGCTCCTCGCCGCCCTCGCTGGGATCACCGAGCGCGTGCGACTCGGCCCGCTCGTCGCGTCGCTCGCGTTCCATCGACCCGCGCAGCTCGCGAAGCTCGCCGCCACCGTCGACGAGGTGAGCGGGGGCCGGCTCGTGCTGGGCGCCGGCGCCGGGTGGAACGAGGTCGAGTTCCGCGCGTTCGGCATCCCGTTCGACCGGCGCGCCTCCCGGTTCGAGGAGTCGTTCGAGATCGTGCGCCGGCTGCTCGCGGGCGAACGCGTGACGCTGGACGGCACCTTCCACCACGTGCACGACGCGGTCCTGCTCCCGAAACCGTCGCGACGGACGCCGCTCATGCTGGGGAGCAACGGCGCGAGGATGCTCGCGGCCGCGCTCCCCCACGTCGATGCGTGGAACACGTGGTACGACGGCTACGGCAACACGCCCGAGGGCTTCGCGGCGCTGAACGCCACGATCGGTGAGGCCGCCGAGCGCGCGGGTCGCGATCCCGACTCGCTCGAGCGGAGCGCCTGCGTGCTGGTCCTGCCCGACGATCAGGACCGCGGGACCGGTGCGCGGCCGATCGACGACGACCTGCCGCCGCTCCGCGGCGGCCCCGCGGGGATCGCCGCGGGTCTCCTCGCGATGCGCGAGGCCGGCGCCGACGAGGTCATCCTCGTCGTGAGCCCGATCACCGAGCCGGCGATCCTCGCCGTGGCGGAGGCGCTCCCGCTCCTCGACGCCTGAGCGCTACTTGCCCTTCGCGGCCTGCTTCGCCTTCTTCGCCTGACGCTTCTCCTTGAGGGTCTGCGTCGGAGCCTTCTTCGAACCCTTGTTGCCGCCCTTGTCCTTGCTGGCCATCTCGGGAACCTCCCGTCGTCAGGGTCGTTGCGATTATCGACCATCGCGCGGCGGGCGCACCACCGAAAACGCCATCCGATCGCCGCGCGCGCCCGTATCACCCTTGTCCGGAGCTCGAGCCGGCGGGTCGACGGAGGTCGAAGATGAAGAGGGCTCCCATCCTGGTCGCCGCGGCCGTGGTGCTCACGATGGTGCTGACGTCGGTGCCGTCGTCGGCGGGCACCACGGTCGTCAACTGGCCGCAGTTCCGCTTCAACAAGAAGCACACCGGCAAGAACCCGTTCGAGACGACGATCAACAAGAGCAACGCGATCTTCCTGGGGCCGGCCTGGCAGGCGCAGCTCGGGCAGCTCGTGCAGTCGTCGTCGCCGGCCGTGGTGAACGGCGTGGTGTACATCGGATCGACCGACGGCCGGCTGTGGGCCTACCCCGCCGACGGGTGCGGGCAGGACCTGTGCACGGTGCCGCTGTGGAGCTCGACCAGCCTCGCGCAGATCCTGAGCTCGCCCACGGTGTCGCACGGGATCGTGTACGTGGGCTCGCAGACCGATCTCAACTCGAACGACGGCAAGCTGAACGCGTTCGACGCGATCGGGTGCGGCGCGCCCACGTGTGCGCCGCTCTGGCAGGGGCTTGCGGGCACCGAGTCGATCCTCGACTCCTCACCCGCGGTCGCGAAGGGCAGGGTGTTCATCGGCGCGTTCGACGGCAAGCTCTACGCGTTCGACGCGAACGGGTGCGGCGCGCCCACGTGTGAGCCGCTCTGGACCGGGACGACCGGCGGCACGATCGAGTCGACGCCCACGGTGGTCAAGGGCGTGGTGTACATCGGCTCCGACGACGGCAACCTCTACGCGTTCGACGCAGCGGGCTGCGGCGCCTCGGACTGCGATCCGCTGTGGACGGGTGCGCTCGGCGGCCCGGCGTTCTCCTCGACGCCCGCGTTCTTCAAGGGAATGGTGTACATCGGCGCGGATCACTCGCTGTCCGCGTTCGACGCGAACGGATGCGGTTCGCCGACATGCGACCCGCTCTGGCAGGCCGTCGACACGTCGGACTTCTTCAACGGCTCGCCCGCGATCTCGGGCGGCCGCGTCACGATCGGGTTCGCAACCGGCCTCGCGGTGTACGCGGCCGCGGGCTGCGGACAGCCGACCTGCGACGCGCTCTGGACGGACTTCGGGACGGGGTTCCAGGCCGCGGTGCTCTCCTCCCCGACGATCGCGAACGGCGTCGTCTATGCGGGGCGGAACACGGGTGAGGTGCTCGCCTTTCCCTCCGCCGGGTGCGGAGACACCGTGTGCTTCGAGATCTGGAAGGGCTTCACCAACGATCCGATCGTGAGCTCGTCCCCCACGGTCGTGAACGGCACGATCTACGTCGGCAGCGCGGACAGCAACTTCCCGGAGGACATCCAGGGCCGCATCTACGTCTGGCAGCTCACGGCCTGAACGGGTTCGGCCGGCGAGGTCGGGCGCGGGGGGGCTCCCGGCGACGCCCGGCCGCACGGCGTCGGGAGCCGGACGCACGCTCGAGCGGTCGGCTCCCGGCGGCCTCTTCGGCCGTTCCCTCAAGCACCCGGCCGAGCTTGACGAAGCATGGAGGCATGGCAGCCGAACGCGTCCCCGAGGACGCCTGGATCGACTCGTTCAAGTGCGCCCGGTGCCGGCTGGAGTTCACCCTGCTCGCCGACCGGCCCGAGCGCCACACGGTGTTCAACGTCACGTGCCCGGGCTGCGCGAGCGCCGGCGCGTTCCTCCACTTCCGGACGGAGGGCCCGGTCGATCGGTCGGCGGTCTGGCCGCAGACCGGCAGCATCCGCATGTTCGACTCGATCCTGTACTCCTTCGACGGCGGCGCCGAGGTCGCGGAGCAGGTCGACGCCGTCGAGCTCGGCTACGAGCTCTCGGCGCTGACGGACGAGCCGAGCGTCGACGACGCGCCGGCCGAGCCGGAGGTCGCCGAGGGTCCGCCCGCCCCACCTCCCGCGCCGCCGAAGCGCGCGCTCGGCCAGATCCTGCTGTCGAACGGCCTGATCTCGCCGGCCGAGCTCGAGGGAGCGCTCGACCTGCACCGGCAGTCCGGCCGGTCGCTCGGCCGCGAGCTCGTCGAGCTGGGTCTGATCCAGGAGTCGGATCTCGTCCGCGCGCTCGCCGAACAATTGGGCCTCGAGTTCGTGAGTCTCTCGGAGATGCGACCGGACCCCGACGCGATCTCGATGCTCTCCCGGACGTTCGCCGAGCGCTACCGCGCGATCCCGATCGCCTCCCGCGACGGCGAGCTGCTCGTGGCGATGTCGGACCCCACGAACGTGTTCGCGCTCGAGGACATCCGGGTCATCACGGGGCGCGAGGTCCGGCCCGTGGCCTCGACCGCGGCCGACATCGAGGCGGCGATCGGATGGCTGTCGCCCTCGATCGTCCCGTCGTCCCCTCGCCACCCCTCGACTCCGCACGCCCCGTCGGCCGGCGAGGTCGACGAGCTCCGCCGCGCTGTGGAGCAGGGCGAGCTCCGGTTGCACTACCTGCCGATCGTGGAGCTCACGACCACGCGCATCTGGGGCGTGGAGGCGCTCGTGCGCTGGGAGCACCCCACGCGCGGGCTTCTCGGCCCGGTGGACTTCCTTCCGCTCGCGGAGGAGACCGGACTGATCCTCCCGGTCGGTACCTGGGTGCTCCATCAGGCCTGCCGCGAGGGGCTTCGCCTGCAGGAGGCGAGCGGCCGGCCGCTCGACGTCTCGGTGAACGTCTCGATCCGCCAGCTGGAGCAGCCCGACCTCGTCCAGGAGGTGGTCCGTGCGCTCGGCGCCTCGGGACTCGCGCCGAGGGCGCTCATCCTCGAGATCACGGAGACCGCGCGGATCGGGGACATGGACCAGGTGGTGGCGACGATGCAGGAGCTCAAGGCCCTCGGCGTCCGCCTTGCCGTCGACAACTTCGGATGCGGGTACGCGTCGCTCGAGTACGTGCAGCGCTTCCCGATCGACATCCTCAAGATCCACGGGTCGTTCATCGACTCGGTGAGCGCCGGCGGCGACTCCGCGACGCTGAGCGCCGCGGTGATCGAGCTGGCGGGCATCCTGAACTTTCAGCGGGTTGCCGTGGGGATCGAGCGCGCCGACCAGGTGCAGCTGCTGCGGCAGCTCGGCTGCGACGCCGCCGAGGGCGAATACTTCGGGCGGCCGATTCCGGTGAACCCGATGTCGGACCTGCTCCGCGCGAAGTCGTCCGACCTCTCGTAGCGATCAGGGCCGACGATCGGCGTCGTGCTCCTCGCGCGTGAGCTCGGGTCGATCGATCAGCGGCGACCGGGTATCGGACGGCTCCTCGCCCGGATCCGGCGACTCGAGGCTCGAGTAGCCCGCGAGCAGCGCGCCGACGAACGTCGCGAACACGGCGCAGCCCACGAGCGCGATCCAGAAGCCGAGCCTGCCCGGTGCCGATACGATCGAGCCGACGATCACGCCGGCGACGACGCCCAGGAGCAGCCCGAGCGCGATCCCCGCGATGAGACGGGAGGAAAGCCGGCGGCGCATGCGTTCGTTCGCCGAGTCGGTGGTTGGCCTCATCTCGAGGGCCTACCCATAGGGTACCCCGCGCAACCGCCTGACATCGTTCGACCTCGTGTGGGAGTGTGCTCGGCATGGGCGGCGACGCGATCCTCGTCGAGGGTCTTCGCAAGCAGTTCGGCGAGGTCGAGGCGCTCGCCGGCATCGACTTCGCCGTCGCGCCGGGCACCGTCTTCGGACTGCTCGGGCCGAACGGCGCCGGCAAGACCACCGCGGTGCGCGTGCTCGCGACCGTCCTGCAGCCGGACGGCGGTCGCGCGGAAGTGCTGGGGTACGACGTCGTGAAGCAGCCCGACGCGGTGCGCCGCCGCATCGGGCTCGCGGGCCAGTACGCCGCCGTCGATCCCAACCTCACCGGCCGGGAGAACCTCCGGATGGTGGGGCTGCTCGGCCAGCTGCCCCGACCGGAGATCCTTCCGCGCGCCGACGAGCTGCTGCGCCGGTTCGACCTCGCGGACGCGGCGGACCGTCCCTTGCGCACCTACTCCGGAGGGATGCGCCGCCGGCTCGACGTCGCAGCGTCGCTGGTCTCGCGGCCTCCGGTGCTCTTCCTCGACGAGCCCACGACCGGTCTCGACCTCACCAGCCGCAACGAGCTCTGGGCGATGATCCGCGAGCTCGTGAGGGACGGGACCACCGTGCTGCTCACCACGCAGTATCTCGAGGAGGCCGATCAGCTCGCGCAGCGCATCGCGGTCGTCGACGGCGGGCGCGTCATCGCGAACGACACCCCCGTTCGGCTGAAGTCGCAACTCGGGAGCACGGTCGTCGAGATGACGGTCCCCGGCGACGGCCGCGCCGAGCGCGCGCGGGAGATCCTGACGGACCGCGTGGCGGGACGCGTGGAGGTCGAGGGCGACCGACTGCGCATCACGTCCGATCGCGGCGCGCAGGTGCTGATCGACGTGCTGCGCGGCCTCGACGGGGAGGGCCTCGAGCCCGAGTCGCTCACCGTGCGCGAGCCGAGTCTCGACGACGTCTTCCTCGCGCTCACCGGCCACCACGCCGAGTCCGAGGAGGAGCCCGGTGCCCCGGGGAAGCCCACGCGACGAAGGAAACGAGGCGAGGCCGCATGAGCTCGACCTCCGTGGCCGAGGCGCGCGACACGCGCGACCACCGAATCCCGTTCAGCCTGATGCGCGACACGTTCGCCGTCACGCAGCGGAACCTCATCGCGTACCGGCGAGTGCCGCAGCTCCTGGTGTTCTCCACGATCCAGCCGGTGATCTTCGTGATCATGTTCCGCTACGTGTTCGGGGGGTCGATCAGCGTCCCCGGCGGCTCGTACGTGAACTACCTGATGCCCGGGATCTTCGTGCAGACCGTGGTGTTCGGCGCGATTGCGACCTCGATCGGCCTCGCGACCGACATGAAGACCGGCCTGATGGAGCGGTTCCACTCGCTCCCGATGGCGCGGTCGGCCGTGCTCACCGGACGCACGCTCGCCGACCTCTCGCGCAACGTCTTCGTGGTCGTCCTGATGATGACGGTCGGGTTTCTCGTCGGGTGGAGGCCCGTCGGCGTTCTCGAGGTGCTCGCGGGCGCCTTCCTCGTCTTGCTCTTCGGCTACGCGATGTCGTGGATCTTCGCGACGGTGGGCCTCGCGGTCGGTGATCCCGAGACCGCCCAAGCGGCCGCGTTCCCGGTGCTCGCGCCCCTCGTGTTCGCCTCCTCGGCGTTCGTCTCGGTCGATCGGATGCCGGGATGGCTGCAGGCGTTCGCACGCCACCAGCCGGTGTCCGTGACCGCCTCGGCGGTGCGCGCGATCGTGAACGGACAGCCGGCCGGAACCCTGGCCCTGCAGTCGATCGCATGGGGCGTCGGGATCCTGCTGGTGTTCGCGCCGATCGCGGTGCGGCTCTACCGGCGCGCCGTCTGACGACTCGCGCTCACGACGCGATGACGGCGATGCCGTCGATCTTGATCGTGGTGCCGCTCGAGGCGGCGGATTTCGTTCCCGTCCAAGCCAGGGTCACCGTGTGGGTGCCGGTCGTCACGGTGCGAATCGACACCGTCTGCGCCTGCGCCCGTTTCGCATAGAGGTCGACGGTCGCCACGACCGCCCCGTCCACCAGGACGGTCATCCGCCCCGAGGATGGATCCAGGAGGGCGAGCACGCCGAACTTGCGGCCGGTGAACGTCAACGTCGCTTGCTGGCCGGTTCCGGTGAGGTGCGTCCTGGTACCGAGAAACGCGCCGGTCGCCGCGACGTGGGTGACCGTCCCCGCGTAG
This sequence comes from Actinomycetota bacterium, assembly GCA_036556805.1. GTDB lineage: Bacteria > Actinomycetota > UBA4738 > UBA4738 > HRBIN12 > DATBIS01. The sequence goes on from DATBIS010000028.1 coordinate 9,207, forward strand.
GAGACCGCCGGGTTGCCGTCGTCGAAGGGCACGGCGGCACAGCGCTCCTCGCCGGACGCGCTGTTGCCGACGGCATCGAAGGCGAACACCTGGAAGCAGTAGGTCGTCGCGGTCGAGCCGGTGATCGCGTACGAGGTCGCGGTCGAGGACTGGACCAGGACCGGCGTCCCCGCCGTCCCGATCCGTTGCCATACGTCGTACCGGACGACACCCGTGTTGTCCGAGCCGGTCCACGAAGCCGAGACGGCGGTCGACCCGAGCAGCGTGTCCGCCGCCGGCAGGACCATCGTCACGGTGGGGGCGATCGCATCCACGGTCCATCCGAACGTGGCGGGCGGTGAGGACTGTTGCGTCCCGTCGAGGGCCCTTACGTCCAGGACGTGGCTTCCCCCGCCGAGACCCGAGATCGCGAACGGCGAGGCGCACGCGGAGGCGGTCGCCCCGTCGAGCGCACACGTGAACGTCACGCCTGCCTGCGCGTCGGTGAACTCGAACGTGACGGAGGAGCCCGACGGATTCGAGGGCGTCGCGGTGAAGGTGGGAGCCGGCGGTGGGGGCGGCGGGGCCGACGCATCGACGGTCCACGCGAACGTCGCGGGCGCCGACACGTTCGCCTGCTGATCCACCGCGCGCACCTCGAAGACGTGACCGCCGTCCACGAGCCCCGAGATCGCGAACGGCGAGACGCACGCCGAGGCGGCCCCGCCGTCGACCGAGCACGTGAAGGTCACGCCGCTCTGCTGATCGGTGAACTCGAAGGTGACCGACGAGCCGGACGGATCGGAGGGCGTCACCGTGATGATGGGGGCCGGCGGCGGCGAGGAGGCGTCGACCGTCCACGCGAACGACGCGGGCAGCGACGCGACCGCCGTCACCGCGCGAACCTCGAAGACGTGATCGCCGTCCACGAGGCCCGAGACCGCGAACGGTGACGCGCAGGCCTGGGCGGGACCACCGTCGATCGCGCACGTGAACGTCGCGCTCGACTGCGCGTCGGTGAACTCGAAGACCACCGAGGAACCGGATGGATCGCTCGGCGTCGTGGTGAGCGTGGGCGCGGGGGGAGCCGAGAAGAACCCCAGGAGGCGCTGCCCGACGTAGGCCTTGCCCGCCTTGTTGGGGTGGCAGCCGTCGGGGAGCGTCTGATTGTTCGCCAACGTGGCACCGGCCGAGGGCGTCTGGTAGCTCGAGATCAACGAGCCCATGTCGGGACCGAGCAGGACGTGCCCCTCGGCCACCAGCTGGTCGCGCAGCACCCGGACGTTGGCGGGGGCGCTCGGGCCGATGGAGTCGCAGACGTGCGGCGCCACGTAGTCGTTGATGGCCGAGAAGTAGATGGTGGCGCCGGGGATGCGCTCGCGGATCTCCGCGATCACCGCGAGGGCATCCGCGTGGCCGTTCGCCGGATCGTCCCCCACGCCCTCGCACCCCTGGAACCAGATCTGATCCGTCGGCGTGGCGGCGAGCGCGTCGGCGAACGCGTTCCACAGGTGCGAGTTCGGCAGATTGATCTCTGAGGCCCACACGCGCATGGTTCCGCCGTTATATGCGGTCATCGCCGGCCAGAACTGCGTGCCCCCGACCTGCTTGTAGCCCGCGATCGACATCTGCGTCTGGGAGCAACCGACGTAGCCGAACGAGGGGCCCGCGGCGAACAACGTGGGCAGCGAAACACCGCAGAAGCACGCGACCAGCGCCGCGACGATCAGCAGGCGAACGCCGCGAGCCGGGCGCCGAGCAACGGTGGACTCGTTCTGGTGGCGGGCGACACCTTCGGCCAGTCTCGACATGATCCCTCCGCCGGCGGTACCGCAGCTGACAGTCTGATCCGGGAGCGGCGGCCGCGTCCAGCGAAACTGCCGCGCTTGTCGGACGATCCTCGGAAAACGGCTCTGTGGGAGACTCCGTGCTCACGTCGAGGAGGTACCGATGGACCCTTGGTCGTTCGAGATTCACGGCCGCTTCGAGGAATCGACGATCGCGAGCGAGGCGCTGCGCGGCAACGCGCTCGGTGACCCGCACGATCGCCCGATCTGGGTGTACGTGCCGCCGGGGTACGATGACGACGCGTCGGCGCGCTTCCCTTCCGTGTACCTGATCCAGGGCCTTACCGGACAGCTCGACATGTGGCGGAACCGCACCCCGTTCCGGCAGAACTTCCCCGAGACCGCCGACGCGATGTTCGCGCGCGGCGAGGCGCCGCCCTGCGTCGTCGTCTGGGTCGACTGCTGGACGTC
>DATBIS010000029.1:0-14273 GCA_036556805.1 Actinomycetota bacterium
CGCCGGCCACGGGCCTCGGGTCCTCCACGCCGCGAACAGCGCCGCGACGATCCTGCATCCGGCATCGCACCTGGACCTTGTTCGCGTGGGCCTCGCGATGTACGGGCTGCAGCCCGGCCCCGGCGTGGGCGCCGAGCTCGGGCTCCGGCCCGCCCTCGCCTGGCGATCGACGGTGACCATGGCGAAGCGGCTGCCCGCCGGGGAGCCGCTCTCGTACGGTCATCGGTATCGAACGGCGGTGCCGTCCACGATCGCGACCGTGCCGGTCGGCTACGCGGACGGCTACCCTCGCCATCTCTCGTCGCGGGCCGACGCCCTCGTGGGGGGCGCGAGGGCTCGAGTGGCCGGGAACATCACGATGGATCAGCTCCTGCTCGACTGCAAAGACCGGTCGGTCGAGGCCGGCGACGACGTCGTGCTGCTCGGACGCCAGGGCGACGAGAGCGTGACGGCCGAGGAGCTCGCCGATCGCGGCGGCACCATCCCGTACGAGATCGTGAGCCGCGTGGGGCCGCGCGTCCCCAGGGAGTACCACGGATGAGCCGGCGGCGCACGGCAGCGATCGTCTCGGGAGGGATCGCCGCGGCCGCCGTGACGGCCGGCGTCGTGGGCAACCTCGTCCGGCGGCGTCGCGAGCATCCACCGGCTTCCGGCGGGCTCGCCGACCTCCCGCCCGACGACCTCGGTCCGGTCCGGTCCTTCGACGGCACGGAGCTCTCGGTGCGAGCGGCCGGCGACCCGGCGTCACCGACCTTGCTGTTCGTGCACGGGTTCTCCCTCGATCGCACGACGTGGCACGAGCAATGGGTCGACCTCGCCTCGGATTTCCGCTGTGTGCTGATGGACCTGCGGTCCCACGGCGCGAGCGGCCCCGCCGTGGGCGGCGACGTCTCGCTCGTGGCGATGGCGCGCGACGTCGAGGCCGTGATCGCAGCCGTCTCGCCCAGCGCACCGATGATCGCGATCGGCCACAGCATGGGCGCGATGGCGATCCTCGAGCTCGCCGAGGTTCGACCGGAGCTCTTCGGCCCGCGCGTGGCGGGCATCGCCCTGATCGGCGCGGCGTCCGCCGACGTGGTGCGCGGGGCGATGGGATCGGTGACCGAGCTCCTTCGGCCGCGGCTCGGAACCTTACGCGTGGCCGCTCAGCGGGTGGACAGGCTCCGCCGGGCGGTGCTCGCGGCGCCGGCCGATCTCTCGGGCGCGATCGCGAGGCTCACGCAGTTCGGTCCCGACGCGCCGCCCGAGGTCGTCGCGCACGTCGTGGCCCTCGCGGGCCGGGCGCGCTCGCACGTGTGGACCGATGGACTCGCCGGCCTGATGGAGATGGATCTGCGACCCGTGCTGAGCCGAGTGCAGGTGCCGGCGCTCGTCGTGGTGGGAGAGCACGACCGGGTCACGCCGCCGGCCGCCGCGGTGGAGCTCGCCGCCGACCTTCCCCTCGGAACGCTCGCGGTGCTGGAGGGCGCGGGGCATATGGCGATGCTCGAGCGCCCCCGCGAGCTCAACGACCGGCTGCGGGCGTTCGCGCGGGAGGTCGAGGGCACGCCGAGACGCAAGCGGCGGTCGCCCCGACGCCGGGCGGCGGCCGGTGGAGAGGAGGCGCAGACATGAGGACGCTCGAGGAGGCGGCCGCCGAGGCGTCGGCCTGCACGAAGTGCAGGCTCGCCGGCGGCCGCACGCAGGTCGTGTACGGCGTCGGCAACCCCGCCGCGGGGATCATGTTCATCGGCGAGGGGCCGGGCTACCACGAGGACAAACAGGGCGAGCCGTTCGTGGGAGCGGCCGGCCAGCTGCTCAACCGGATGCTGGGCGAGATCGGCCTCCGACGCGAGGACGTCTACATCGCGAACGTCGTGAAATGCCGCCCGCCCGGCAACCGCGACCCGTTGCCCGACGAGATCGAGGCGTGCACGCCGTGGCTGGTCGAGCAGATCTCGCTGATCCAGCCGGCGATCATCGTCACCCTGGGGAACTTCGCGACGCGCTTCGTGCTCGACAAGCAGGTGTCGATCAGCCGGGTGCGTGGCCAGCGCTTCCCCTGGCACGGTCGAACGGTGATCCCCACGTTCCACCCGGCCGCGATCCTTCGCGGTGGGGGCGAGAGCTCGCGCCAGTTCGAGCAGCTGCGCGAGGACTTCGCGATGATCCGGCAGTCGCTCGAGGAGCACGAGGCCCAGGCGAAGGCGGCCGCGGATGCCGGCATGCCGCTCGTGCTCGGCGACGAGGAGCAGCTGGAGCTCTTCTAGCGATGCGGCTCGACCTTCGCACCGACACGGCCGACGACACGCGTGCGGTGGGGGCGGCCATCGCGGCCGTGTTGGAGCCTCGCGACGCGATCGCGCTTTCGGGCGACCTCGGCGCGGGAAAGACCACGTTGGTACAGGGGCTCGCGCGCGGCCTCGGCATCGAGGACCAGGTGGTCTCGCCGACGTTCACGCTCGTGCGCGAGTATCGCGGCCGGCTCGACCTCGCGCACGTCGACGTGTACCGGCTCGAGCACGAGCAGGACGTGGTCGACCTGGGCCTCGAGGAACTCGGCGACGGTCTCGCGGTGCTCGCGGTGGAATGGGGAGACGCCGTCGCGGCGCTCCTGCCGGAGGAGCATCTCGAGGTGGAGCTCACGACGGAGGACCCGACCGGAGCGTCCGAGCGGCGGAGGATCCGCGTCTCGGGAAACGGGGCGCTCTGGGCGAGCCGGTGGGAGGAGCTCGCGATCGCGCTCGCGCCCTGGGGAACGACGCCGTGATCGTCCTCGGCATCGAGACCTCGACGCCCCAAACCGCCGTGGCGCTCGGTTCCGACCGGGAGATCCTCGGCGAGATCACGATCGGCGGGAAGGCTCGCCAGGAATCGGTGATCCCGGCCCTGCAGCAGCTCCTGCGGTGGACCGATGTGGACCTCGCCCAGGTGGGCGGCGTCGCCGTGGGTCTGGGGCCCGGCCTCTTCACCGGGCTTCGCGTCGGCGTGCAAACCGCGAAGACCCTCGCGCAGGTGCTCGGCATCCCGATCGTGGGCCTCGGGAGCCTCGACGTCCTCGCGTACGGCGTGCGGTCCACGCGACGGAGGATCGCGGCGGTGATCGACGGCCGCCGCGGCGAGGTCTTCTTCGGGATCTACCGGTCGGTGCCGGGCGGGGTGGTGCGGGAGACCGAGCCCGCCGTCCGGACGCCCGCCCGGCTCGTCGCCGAGCTCGAGGTCATGCCCGGCGAGGTGCTGGCCGTCGGCAACGGTGCCATCCTGTACCACGATGTCATCGCGGAGATGGGTCCCAGGGTGGACTTCGCCTCGCCGACGACCGCGCACCCGAAGGCGGCCTCGTTGGTGGAGATCGCGGCCGCCCGGCTCCTCCGCGAGGAGTTCGACCGGCCCGTCGATGTCGTTCCCGTCTACCTGAGGAAGTCGGATGCGGAGATCGCTTGGGATCAGCGAGCTCGAGACGCCTCGGCTTGAGGTCACGCGCATGCGGCGCCGCCATCTGCGCGGGGTGATGGCGATCGAGCGCCGGGTCTACACCAGGCCGTGGAGCCCGAACCTGTTCATCGCGGAGATGGCCGACAGCGCCGCGCGGTGCTACCTCGTCGCACGCATGGGCCGCGACGTCGTCGGCTATGCGGGACTCATCTGCTACGCGGAGGAGGCGCACGTGACGAACGTCGCGGTCGACCCCGAGCATCAACGGCACAGGATCGCGACGCGGCTGCTGCACGACCTCGTCCAGGAGGCCGTACGGATGGGAGCGACCGCGGTCTCACTCGAGGTCCGTGTGTCGAACTGGGGGGCGCAGCGGCTGTACGGAGGGTTCGGCTTCCGGCCGGCGGGAATCCGCCGCAACTATTACCAGGAGCTTCAGGAGGATGCGCTCATCATGTGGACGGACGACGTCCGGACGCCCGCGTACGCGCGCAGGCTCGAGCGGATCGCCGCGGAGCTCCCGGACGGCGTGCGTCCGGCGTGATCGTCCTCGGCATCGAGACCTCCTGCGACGAGACCGCCGTCGCGGTCGTCGAGGACGTGTTCACGGTCCGCTCCAACCTCATCGCGTCCCAAGTCGACCTGCATCGCCGCTTCGGCGGGGTCGTGCCCGAGGTGGCCGCGCGCGCACACGTCGAGGCCCTCCATCCACTGCTGCATCAGGCGCTCGAGGAGGCCGGGGTCGGGTTCCGTGACCTCGACGCCGTCGCGGCCACGGTCGGCCCCGGACTCGTGGGCGCGCTCCTGGTGGGGATGGCGGCCGCGAAGGCGGTCGCGCTCGGCACGAGCGTCCCCTTCGTCGGCGTGAACCACCTCGAAGGGCACGTCTGGGCGAACTTTCTCGAGCACGGGCCCCCGTCGCCGCCGTACGTGTGCCTGATCGTCTCGGGCGGCCACACGATGCTCGTGCACATGCCCGCGCCCCACCGTCACGAGTTGTTGGGGCAGACGCTCGACGACGCGGCCGGCGAGGCGTTCGACAAGGTGGCCCGGTTGATGGGGCTCGGGTTCCCGGGCGGGCCCGCGGTCGACCGGCTCGCCGCCCACGGCGATCCCAACGCGATCCGGTTCCCACGCGCGATGGAGGACTCGGGCGATCTCGACTTCTCGATGAGCGGGCTGAAGACGGCGGTGATCCGGCACGTGCAGCGCGAGCGCGCCGCCGGTCGCAAGGTCGATCCGGCCGATCTCGCGGCGAGCTTCCAGGAGGCGATCGTCGACGTGCAGGTCCAGAAGACCATCACGGCGGCGAAGCAGCTCGGCGTCGGGACCGTGCTCCTCGGCGGGGGCGTGGTGGCGAACAGGCGCCTACGCGATCGCATGAACGCGGAGGGCGCCGCGGCGGGCCTCAACGTGCTCGCTCCTTCGATCGAGCTCTGCACGGACAACGCGGCGATGATCGCGTGCGTCGGTGCCGCGAGGGTCGTTCGGGGAGAACACACCTCGCTCGACATCGGCGCCGATCCCAATCTAAGGTTGAGCGCGTGACGACCGTCCTGGTGACCGGGGGCGCCGGGTTCATCGGCTCGCATCTCGCCGACCGACTCCTTGCCGAGCGATACCGCGTCATCAGCGTGGACGACCTCACGTCGGGCCGCATCGCGAACCTCGCGGAGGGGCGCGGCTACGGCAAGGAGTTCACGTTCTTCAACATGGACATTCGGGCCGAGGGCCTGCAGGCGTTGTTCGAGCGCCACCATCCCGAGGTCGTGTTCCACCTCGCCGCGCAAGCCGGCGTTCGCCCGTCGCTCGACGACGCGATGCACGACGCGAGCGTGAACATCATGGGACTGCTGAACGTGCTCGAGTGCTCGGCACGGACGGGCGTCCGGAAGGTCGTGTACGCCGCGTCGGGAGGCACAATCTACGGCGACCCGAAGCGCCTGCCGGCCAAGGAGTCTTCGGCGCAGGGCTCGAAGCCCCTCAGCCCCTACGGCATCTCGAAGAAGGTGGCGGTCGACTACCTCGGCTTCTACGAGCGATACCGGGGGCTCGACTACACGGCGCTCGCGCTCGGCAACGTCTACGGACCCCGGCAGGACCCTCACGGAGAGGCCGGCGTCGTCGCGATCTTCGCGAGCAAGATGCTCGAGGGCGATGTGCCGGTGATCTTCGGAGACGGCAATCAGACGCGCGACTACGTCTTCATCGACGACACCGTGCACGCGTTCATTCAGGCGATGGATCGGGCATCGGGGAAGCTCGTGAACGTCGGCACCGGGCTCGAGACGAGCGTGAACCACCTGTTCCGGATGATCGCCGACATCATCGGCTTCACGGGCGAACCGGCCTACGGACCGCTCCCCAACGGCGAGCTTCGGCGCATCGCGCTCGACATCTCGCACGCGCCGAGCGCCCTCGGCTGGAAGCCGTGGACGCACCTCGAGGACGGTCTCGGGGAGACGATCGCCTATCTGAAGGGCATCTGATCGCCGGGGCCCGCGGCGATCGCCGGCGCGATCTTCTCGAGGACGCGGTCTTCGCGCGAACCCGCGGCCGTGGCGATCACGGCGAGATCGCCCGAGCGGATCGACACGGTCGCCCCTCGCTCGCCGCGTATCGTGCGCACCTGGCGCACGAAGTCCGCCACGGCGGCCGCCTCCCGGCCCTCGAGCTGGTCGAGGCGCCCGACGTCCACGGTGATCAGCCCCCGGCCCTCGACCTCTCGCATGACCTCCGCGAGCAACCGGCTCGGCGGGATCTCATACACCGCGCAGAGCTCGCAGAACCGGGCGAGCGAGATCGAGCGCTCGCCGCGCTCGTAGCCCGCGACCGCCGTGGCCTTGAGGCTGCCGCCGGATCGAACGCCGACGTCCCGGAGCGTCAGGCCGCGCGAAAGTCGTGCTCGGCGCAGCACGCGCCCCGCCTGCCGCCCGAAGTCATCTGACAATGGAAATCCCCTCTTTCGGGCTGTTCCTTGGGGGGGCCCGTGCATCATGACCGCGCTCGACGCGGGGGGAAAGGGTGAACACTGCGTAACTTTCCTACGAAATTCTCATCCAATCGGCGTAGGGAGGATTGACAGGAACACGCTCCGCGTCCAAACTCACCTCTCAAGCTTCCGTAAGGACGCAACGCATGCCGACAGTTTCCCCCCCGAACGACGGCCTGCAGATCCTTCAGCAGGTGTGTCATGCGTTCGGCTCCACCACCGACCCGCAACAGGCGGTCGATGCCACCATCCGCTGGATTCTCGAGGCGCTGGACGCCCCGGCGACCGTCCGCGTCGCGCTTCCCGACCGATCGGGGCGGTTGCGCGAGGCGTCCTCGAGCGGCGAACGGGTGATCGGCGGAAGGCTCCGCTCCACGCGACGCCGGCGGGCGTTCGACGAGAAGGCCGCCGTTCGCGTGGCCCTGCGTGAGCCGGCCGACACGGTGCTGCACATCTTGCCGTTGGTTTCGCGCGGCGAGTCCGTGGGCATCGTCGAGATCGTGGCGCCGGCCGACGTGATCGACCACCGGATGGATCTGATCGAGGCCGTCGCGAGCCAGGCAGCCGTCGTCTTCCGTCACTCGCGGGAACGGCGCGAGTCGAAGCGGGCGATGGACGGCATGGCGGCGACCGTGGGACTCGCGGCCGAGCTGCTCCGCGCGCGCGATCCCGTCGACGCACTTCGCGTCGCGACCCACCTCTGCCATCGGCACCTCGGCGTCCCGGTGGTGGGATGCCTTCCCGCGACCGAGGCGCCCGTGGTGATGAGGGGCCTCCCGACCTCCCGCCGGGCCCAGGTCCGCCGGGCGCTCGCCGGGCTCGCGTCGACGCCCGGCGGCTCGCGCCAGGTCGCGGCCCGTCTCCGTGGCGTGCTCGGCGCCGAGCCCGTCGTGGTGAATGCCGGCCGCGCGCTGCTCGTGGTCGCCGGCGCCGGCTTCGACGAGTCACGGGTCTTCCTCGACACGGTCGCTCGATTCCTCGCCGACGCCATCGAGCACATCAGCGAGGTGCGTCGCGCCAACGCTCGGAGCGACGATCTCGACCTCGGGATCGCCTGGACGGCTCACGAGCTCCGCGGGCCGCTCCTCGGCGCCAAGGCGGCCCTCGATCACGTGGTGTCGGGAGATGGGTCGACCCGTACCGATCTGCTCGATCGGACCCGCGACGAGCTGGGCGAGCTCCTCGATCTCGTCGATCCGCTGCTGCGGTGGTCGGCGGGAAGCGGATCGCTCCGCCGGCGTCCGATCGACCTCGTGTCGGTCGTCGCCGACGCCGTGTCCTCGAGCACCCGGCTGGGCGACGGTGACCGGGTGCACGTCGAGGCACCGGATCGGCTCATCGTTCGCGCCGACCCGACCCAGCTCCGGGGCGCGGTCTCGAACCTCGTTCGCAACGCGCTGGTCTACTCGGGCGAGCGGGCCCCTGTGCGCGTGAGGATCGCCGGGTCGGACGGGTTCGCGTCGATCTGCGTCGAGGACGAGGGTCCGGGCGTTCCCGCGTCCGAACGGGAAGTGATCTTCGACCCGTTCGCGCGAGGCCGGCTGGGCACGCGCACGCGTGCGGGGAAGGGCCTCGGGCTCTTCGTCTCGCGACGAATCGTCGAGGCCCATGGGGGGACGCTGCGGCTCCTGCCCTCCGTGCACGGCGCCGTCTTCTGTATCGAGCTCCCCGACGCGGGTGAGAGGAGCCAGCGATCCGCGTCTTGATCGTCGACGACCATCGCCTCTTCGCCGAGGCCATCCAGCTCACGCTGCGGGGGATCGGCATGGACGTCGTCGACGTGGTGACCACCGCCGGTGCGGCGGCGGCCGCCGTCGCGACTCACGAGCCCGAGCTCGTGCTGATCGACGTCGCGTTGCCCGATCGCAACGGTATCGAGGCGGGGGCCGAGATCCTCCGCGATCACGCGGACATCAAGATGGTCGCGCTCACCGCCCTGGCGGACCCGACCGCCGTGCGCGAGGCGATCGCTGCCGGATTCTCCGGCTACCTCACGAAGGACACGCAAGCCGAGGCGTTCGTGCATGCCCTCCAGGGCGTCCTGGACGGCCAGATCGTCGTGCCGCAGCGGCTGGGTCGCGGCGCCGTGAGCCAGAACGGCTCGAACGGATCCTCGCCGTCGAGCGAAGGCCTGCTCGCCCGGCAGCTCACGCCGCGTGAGCTCGAGGTGCTGCAGCTCCTCGCCCAAGGCGCCGCGAGCTCCGAGATCGCACGCCGCCTGGGCGTCTCCCCGAACACCGTCCGAACCCACGTCCAGGGCATCCTCACGAAGCTCCAGGTCCATTCCCGATTGGAAGCCGCGGCATTCGCGGTACGACATCAACTGGTGAAGATCGGGCCCGGAGCGTAGATAGCGGCGTTGCGCGCGGGCGCGACGGCAGGATCGCGCACGTGGTAGTCCTCGACTCCACCATTCGACGTAGGCGGTCTACGCTTGGTGGCTCGTGTTTCGTGCGACGAGTGCGGGTACGGTGTCGACCTTCTCGCACCCGGCGGGGGATCTGGAGGCTGGATGAACGACGGAGCGAAGCTCCGGGTCCTGCTGGCGGACGAGCAGTCCCTGTTCCGCGAGGCGGTGCGAGTCGTGCTGTCCGCCGAGGACGATTTCGACGTGGTTGCGGAGGCGCGGGACGGGATTCAGGCCGTCGCCGAGGCGGTGCGCACCCATCCGGACGTCGCGATGCTCGACGCGGGGCTGCCCAACTGCGACGGGATCCGGGCCACGCAGATGATCGTCGAGCGCGTGCCCCACTGCCGCGTGATCGTGTTCAGCGGCGAGGAGGACGAGCGGATCCTCCTGGAGGCCATGGAGGCCGGCGCGAGCGGCTATCTCTCGAAGGAGGCTCCGCTCGCGGACCTCATGGCCGCCGCCCGAGCCGTGCACCGGGGAGAGGCGCTCGTGCCGCCCCGGATGCTCGGAGCCCTCCTCCAGCGCGTGATCCACCGCCGCCGCGAGCGCGACGAGGCCCTCAAGCGCATGACCAACCTCACGCGCCGTGAGCGCGAGGTCCTGGCGCTCCTTGCCCTCGGCGCCGACAACGACCTCATCGCCCAGCGCCTGGTCATCAGCCCCGAGACCGCCCGGACGCACGTGCAGAACGTACTGGGCAAGCTGGGCGTGCACTCACGGCTGGAGGCCGCGGCCTTCGTGACCCAGAACGGGATCCTCGACGATCTCGTCGGGGTCGAGCGATGAGCGTGTCGACCCGACGCCCGATTCGCAAGCAGGAGGTCTGGCTCCGGCAGGCCGAGGACGAAAACGTCGTCTACGACCCCGAGACCGGATCCGTGCACATCCTGAACGCCACGGCCGTCGCCATCTGGGTGCTCTGCGACGGCGAGACCGAGCCGCTCGAGATGGTCGACGCGATCTGCGGTCTGACCGGCCTGCCGCACGAGGTCGTCTCCGAGGACGTGTACGGCATCCTCGACGAATTCGACCGCGCCGGCATCCTCGGCTGGACGAAGTAGCGTGCCGTCCTCGAAACCCCGGGTGCGCCCGGACCTCACGATCGTGGAGCTCGACGGCGAGGCCGTGATCTACGACGAGGTCTCGGGAGACCTCCATCACCTGAACCCGACCGCGACCCTCGTGCTTCGGCTCTGCGACGGCACCGCGACGGGTTCGCAGCTGGCAGCCGACATCGCCGAGGCCTTCGGGGTGCCGCGGGAGCGCGTGGCGGGCGACGTCCGGGCCGCGCTTCGCTCGTTCCGTACATCGAAGCTGCTGGCTTCGAACGGAAGCTGACGTCGCGTGGCCGAAGCGACCGACACTCGAGAAGAGGTGCGGCAGAAGAGGTTTCGCAGCTCATGAAGGGAGAAGCTCGACCACCTCGGGTGGGTGGCCTCGCAGATCTTCGACCTCGACGGCACGCGGCTCGAGATGCGGACGACGTCGCCTCGGTTCGCCCAATGGGTCGATGAGATCCTCGCGGATCGTCGTTCCGCGGACGAGACCAGCGACGAGCCGCTCCTGTCGATCGTCGTGGAGGACGACCGGGCGCGGTCGGGCCGGAAAGGGTTTCACCTCCTGTATCGGCGTATCTCGGCGGTCGTTCGCACGCTTCAGATCGGCACGCTCGCACGGTCCTTCCTCGCGGAGCTCGATCGGATCGAACTGCGGCTCCGCGCCGACGCCGTGCACCTCGACGGAGCGATCGTGGACGTGCGCGGCACGGCCGTGCTCGTCCCCGGCTCCTTCGTTCCGCTGATGGCCATGCTGGGTCATCGCGCGGAGCGCGAGGGCATCCGGCTCCCCGCCCACACGTCCGTTGCGGTGGACGCGTCGGGGCGCGTGGTGCCCTCCAGATCCGTGGTGGACACCGCCGATGCCCTTGCGCGCCTCGAGCGCCTCTTCGGGTCCACGGATTCATCGGACCGGGTCACGGTGGACGACGTCGTGGAGCCCGAGGTCGTCCTACTGCTCGCCCGAGAGCAGGGCGTCGTCTTGCGGGAGACCTCCGGCGGTGCCACCCTCCACACGCTCGCCACCCGGACGCTGAACCTTCCCGCGATCGGGGGGTCGGCGCTTCGATCTCTCGGTACCCTGGTCGAACGAGCGAGGTGGTACGAGACGTCGTGGGCCGGGACCGTCCGCATCCCCGACGTTCTGATCCAGGCTGTGGAAAACCGCCCCAGTCACCCCTACGTCAATCAGCGTACGGAAGATACGCTGGCGGGTCGATGAGCCGCGCAGAAGGCTTCCGTACTCTTCAGCCTCCGGGTGCCCCCCAACCCAGAGAGGAAACGTGGCCGACTTCATAAGGAAACGCACTGCTCGGCGTGCACAGGGAATTCCCGTGCGAGTGGCCTCTCGGGTCCGTCGCGACATCCCACTCGGGATCCTCGATGTCGCAGTCATCTTCGTGGGCTACCTGGTTACGCTCGTGCTGCGCTTCGACGGACAGGTGCCTCCCAAGTACTGGGATCAGTTCCGCGAGTTCATCCCGGTCGTGATCGTGCTCCACCTGCTCGCCAACTATCTCTTCGGGCTGTACGGGCAGATGTGGCGGTACGCGAGCGTCCAGGAGGCTCGGCGCGTGTTGCTCGCCGGCCTCTGCGCTTCCTCGTTGATCCTCGGCGCGACGCTGATGGTGTCCGAGGGCATCCGACCGCTGCCGCTCGGCGTCGTGCTCTTCGGCGGCATCGTCTCGGTCATGGGCTTCGGCGCCCTCCGGTTCCAGAGCCGCCTGTTCGCGCTGCGCCGCCGTAGCGTCGACCCGATCGGGCAGGGCGGCCTGCACCGCGTCTTGCTGATCGGAGCCGGCGACGCCGGGGCGGCCATCCTCGTCGACATCAACCGCAACCCCCAGATCGGCCTCGTCCCGGTCGGGATCGTCGACGACGACCCGCGCAAGCTGGGGCTCGTCATGCACGGCGCGAGGGTGCTCGGTCCTCACCGGTCGATCCCCGACCTCGTGGAGCGGCTCGGCGTGGACGAGGTGCTGATGGCGATTCCGAGCGCCACGAGCGAGTTCGTGCGGGACGTCGTCGCGCTGTGCGAGGAGGCCGACGTGCTGCTTCGGGTCTTGCCGTCGGTGCGGGAGGTCGTCGGCGGACGCGTGACCGTGCGCGACATCCGCGACCTTCGTATCGAGGACCTGCTCGGACGCAGGCAGGTCGAGACCGATCTCGCCGTGGTGCGCTCGATGCTGAAGGACCGCCGGGTGCTGATCACCGGCGCGGGCGGTTCGATCGGATCGGAGATCGCCCGGCAGGTGGCCGAGTGCGAGCCGGCCGAGCTGATCCTGCTGGACAACGACGAGACGCACCTGCACGACGTCATGATGGAGCTCTCCGGCCGACAGAACGTCACGCCGGTCCTCGCGGACGTCCGTGACCGCCTGCGGATCGCCGAGCTCTTCCAATCGTGGGCGCCCAACCTCGTGTTCCACGCGGCGGCGCTGAAGCACGTGCCGGTCCTCGAGACGCACCCGCGCGAGGCCGTGTTCACGAACGTGCTGGGCACCGCGAACGTCGCCGACGCCGCGGTGATGTGCGACGCGGAGCGGTTCGTCCTGATCTCCACCGACAAGGCCGTGCAGCCCACGAGCGTGATGGGCGCCTCGAAGCGATTCGCCGAAGAGATCGTGCGAAGCCTCTCCGCGCGGCGAGCCTTCTGCTCGGTCCGATTCGGGAACGTGCTCGGCAGTCGGGGGAGCGTGATCCCCACCTTCCTCCGGCAGATCGAGTCCGGCGGTCCGATCACCGTGACCGACCCCGCGATGACGCGGTTCTTCATGAGCGTCGGCGAGGCCGTGCAGCTCGTGCTCCAGGCCGCGGCCCTCTCGACAGGGGGCGAGGTGTACACGCTCGAGATGGGCGAGCAGATGAACATCATGGAGCTCGGTCGGCGGCTGATCCGTCTGTCCGGGCGCGTGCCCGGCCGGGACGTGCAGATCGAGATCGTGGGCGTGCGGCCCGGCGAGAAGCTCGCGGAGGATCTCCACGACGTCGAGGAGGAGCCGGGCCCGACGAGTCACGAGGGGATCATGATGTCGATGCCGCCGATCCCGGACCGGATGATGCTCAAGCAGCGCCTGCGCGAGCTCGAGCTCCTCGTCGACACCGGCGACGTCGAGAACCTCGCGGCGCTGATGAAGTCCGGCGCGACCGAGCTCGGGCGCCCGACCCTGCTGGGGGCCTCCTGATGGCGCCCCGCGCGGTGGTCGTGGTGCACCAGGAGGCGCTCGCCGCCGAGGGTATCGCCGCGGGACTCGCTCGCTACGCCTCGGTGGTGCCGATCGCGGTCGGAACCACGGCGGCCGAGGGCGAGGAGCGGGGGAGCCGTGCCGACGCGGTCGCGATGGATCACCGGATCCGTGGAGCGCAGGAGGCCGGCAAGCGCCTGCGCCGTAAGGGCATCCGGGTGGTCTTTCTCGGCGAGCGCGCGCAGGACGAGGGAATCTGGGTGTCGCCCGCCGCGCCGATCTCACAGCTCGCGTCGGCGCTCGTTCCCGGGTCCACCGAGCAGGAGGGCCGCGTGTCGCGGTTGACCGCGCGCGAACGTGAGATCATCGAGCTCGTCGCGCGTGGCATGTCCGGGAAGCAGGTCGCGCGGTACCTCGGCATCAGCCCGAAGACCGTCGAACAACACAAGACCCGTATCTTCGCGAAGCTGGGAGTCCCCAACCAGGCGGCTGCCGTGCGGCTCGCGGTCGGAGCGGGAATGGACAGGAGCGAAGCATGGAGCCCATCAACTATCTGAGGGCGGTTCGTCGCCGCTGGAAGGTGATCGCCATCACGGTCCTGGTGGCCGGCGTGGCCGCGTACATCACCACGGAGACGGTCGCCCCCGTTGATCCGACCCCGGAAAAGACCTTTCAAGCGTCGACCACGCTGCTGCCAGACCCGTCAAGCAGCGTCAAGACAAGCTCGGACGGCGGTTCGAACATCCTCGTTCAGCCGCAAATCCTCGCCGAACTCGTGAAGACCACGCCGGTTGCGGAGAAGGTCGCGAAGGAAATCGGGTTCGAGGGAGATCCACGGGCTCTCACGCGTCAGATCAACGCGCAGGCAGAGCAGGATACCGGCCTCCTCAAGATCCAGGCAACGGCGCCGACGGCGAAGGATGCCGAGACGCTCGCGAACACTTTCGCCGATCAGCTCATCGTTTACGTCGACGAGAAGATGGACGCGGCCACGCGCGCGGCGATCGAGAATGCGAAGGAAGAGCTCGAGGCCGCGAAGGAAGCCGACCAGGAAGCTCAGCAAAACGATAATTCCTCATCTGGAACACCAACGAGCACAGGTCACGGAGCGACGAGCAGCACGAACGGCAGCTCGAGCACCACGAGCGCCGCGGTCGATGTGGCGCAGCAGAAGCTCGCCAGCCTGAAGAGTCAGCTCGATGACCCGGTGCCGATCG
>DATBIS010000030.1:0-24276 GCA_036556805.1 Actinomycetota bacterium
GGCTGGTTGAACGGCACGAACACGGCGCCGCGCGCGATGGCCTCGGTGACGCGCGCGGGCAGCTCCGCGCTCCCCGCGTCGGTGCGCACGATCGCGCGCGCGCCGTCGAGGATGCCGGCCGCCGCAGCGTCCGCCGGATGCAGTTCGACGAAGGCCGGCTCCTCGAGCGCGGCCTTCAGCTCGTCGGCGCGACCGGACAGGCGCCCCTCGTCCACGAGCAGGGGATACGTGAACAGCCGCAGGCCCTCAGGCGCCGGCCCGCTCGGGGAAGCCGTCGCCGTCTCCGGGACCGACTCGCGCGGCTCCAGGAGCGTCCCGAGCTCCTCCTGGAGCTCCTCCAGCGACTCGAACCCGAGGTCGCCGCCGCACGCGAGGGCCATCGACGCGAAGATCTCCCAGTCGGGCAGCGCGATCCCCGGGGAGGCACGGAGCGGACGGATGCGCTGACCCCTGCCCTCCCAGGTCGTGAAGTGGCCGTCCTTCTCCACCGGCGCCGCGGCCGGCAGGAACGCGTCCGCGAACGGCTCGAGCGAGCCGAGCTCGAGTGACTGCACGACCTTCACCGCCACGTTCTCGAGGGCGCGTCGCGCGAGCGACGCGTCCGGAACATCGCGCAGCGGGTCGACCCCGACGAGGAACAGGACGTCGATCTCCCGCCGGGCACACGCCTCGAGGATCTCGGTCGCGTTGCGACCGGGATCGCCGTTCAGGATGGGTCCCCAGATCGACTCGACCTCCGCGCGATCTTCGGGGGCGGTGATGGGCCGGCCGCCGGGCAGCAGCACCGGATGCACCCCGGCGCGCAGCGCGCCGTGGTCGTTCGCGCGGCGGGAGACCAGGCCGATCCTCGCGCCGGTCGCCGTCGCCGCGGCCACGGCCGCGTCGCCGGCGCCCGGCTGGTCCAGCAGCCGCGACCCAACGAGCAGGACGCCGTCGTTGCCGGCCTCGCGCAGCGCCGCGCCGACACGCCCTGCGGGCGTGTCGGCGACCCCCTCGCGGATCTCGTCGAGGATGCCGCCCTCGTCCCCGGGCCGGCAGAGGATGTGTCCTGCCACGTCGTGCAGCCGCGTGCGACGCGGATGCACGACCACGATCCGCGCGCCGCGCGCCGCGGCCTTGCGGAGGCGAAGATGCAGGATCGGCACCTCCTGCTCGGCGTCGAGGCCCACCACGACGATCGCCTTCGCCTGCTCGACCCTGCGATAGGTGAGCTGCGTGAGCCCCGCCGCCCAGAGCAGCTCGAGCGCGCCGCCCTCGAGGTGCCGGCGGTGGTCGAGGTCGTTCGTGTGGAAGACGGTGCGCGCGAGCTTCGCGAGCGCATAGGAGTCCTCGTCGGTGAGGCGTCCGCCGGTGAGGAACGCGACGCGCTTTCCCTTCGTCCACGCGGCGATGCGCCCGAACACCTCGCCGAACGACGTGGGCTCGAGTCCGCGATCGCGGATGAGCGGGGTCGTGATCCGGTCGGGCGCGTCCGGAGACCGGAACGCGAACCTTCCCTTGTCGCAGATCCACGCGTCGTTCACCTCGAGGTTGTCGCGCGCGAGCTGCCGCACGATCTCCCCCCGCCGCGTGTCGACCTTCACGTTGCAGCCGGCGCTGCAGTGCGGGCACACGGAATCGACCGTCGACAAGTCGAACGGCCGCGCGACGAACCGATACGGCGTCGCGGTGAGCGCGCCGACCGGACAGATCTGCACGGTGTTGCCGCTGAACGGGGACCGGAAGTCCTCCCCGGCCGCGATCGCGACCCGTTCGCCAGCTCCGCGGGCGAACAGCTCGATGAACCGGTCGCCGGAGATCTCGTCGCAGAACCGCGTGCATCGCGCGCACAGGACGCATCGTTCGCGATCGAGGCCGACGAGGGGCGACAGCGCGATCGGCTTCTCGTACACGCGCTTCGCCTCGCGATACCGGCTCTCCCCCGGGCCGAACGCCATCGCCTGGTCCTGCAGCGGGCACTCGCCGCCGCGGTCGCAGATCGGGCAGTCGAGCGGGTGGTTCAGGAGCAGGAACTCGAGGTTCGCGACCTGCGCGTCTCGCGCCTTGTCGCTCGTGTTCTGCGTGTGCACGACCATGCCGGGCGCCACCGCCGACGTGCACGACGTGAAGAGCTTCGCCTGGCCCTCGACCTCCACGTAGCACTGCCGGCACGCGCCCACCGGCGCCAGGAACGGGTGGTCGCAGAAGCGCGGGATCTCGACGCCGAGCTGCTCGGCCGCGCGGATGATGAGCGTGCCCTTCGGCACGGTCACCTCCTTGCCGTCGATCGAGAGCGTGACGAGCTCGGCGCTCACGACGCGGCCTCCGCGACGACGGGAGCGCCGGGTCCGATGCCGGTGACCGGACAGCGGCCCTCGCGCACGTGCGCCTCGTACTCGTCCATGAAGTGCGCGAGCGTCGAGGAGATCGGCGACACGGCGCCGTCGGCGAGCGCGCAGAACGCGCGGAAGAGGATGTTGTCCCCCATCTCGCCCATCAGCGGGAGGTCCTCCTCCCGTCCGTAGCCCTCCTCGATGCGGCCGAGCACGCGCGTCGCCCACCACGTCCCCTCGCGGCACGGCGTGCACTTGCCGCACGACTCGTGAGCGTAGAACTCGACGAGCCGGCGGGCCGCCTCGACCATGCAGTCGGTCTCGTCGAGCACCATCACGGCGCCGGTGCCGAGCAGTGACCCCGCGGCCTGGATCGACTCGAAGTCGAGGCCGACCTCGAGGTGGCCCGCGGTGAGGAACGGGGTCGAGGAGCCGCCCGGCGTCCAGGCCTTCAGGCCCTTCCCGCCGAGCACGCCGCCGCCGAACTCCTCGAGGAGCACGCGGAACGGGGTCCCGAGCGGCAGCTCGTAGTTCCCCGGCCGTTCGACCTTGCCCGAGAGCGTGAACATCTTCGTGCCGGGCGCCTTCTCGGTGCCCATCGAACGGAACCAGTCGGCGCCGTGGTTCACGATGTGCGGGACGTTGCAGAGCGTCTCGACGTTGTTGATGACGGTGGGCGAGGCGTACAGCCCCTCGACCGCCGGGAACGGCGGGCGGAGCCTCGGCTGCCCGCGGAAGCCTTCCAGCGAGGAGAGCAACGCCGTCTCCTCGCCGCAGATGTAGGCGCCCGCGCCGCGGTGCAGGATGACGTCGACGCGCTTGCCGCTGCCGAGCACGTCGGCGCCGAAGTAGCCGCCCGCGTACGCCTCGTGGATCGCTCGCTGCAGCACCGTGCCGGGCCAGAGGAACTCGCCTCGGCAGTACACGAACACGGTCTCGCACCGGACGGCGAGCGCGGCGATCGCCGACCCTTCCAGCAGCTGGTGGGGCTCGCGCTCGACGAGCTCGCGGTTGTTCGCCGTGCCGGGCTCGGACTCGTCGAAGTTCACCGTCACGTACGTGGGCTTTCCGGTGTCCTGCGGGACGAACGACCACTTCATGCCGGTGGGGAAGCCGGCGCCGCCTCGGCCGCGAAGCCCCGACGCCTTCACGAGGTCGATGAGCGCGGCCGGTTCCATCTCGAGGGCGGTGCGGAGCGCCTGGTAGCCGCCCGCGGCCACGTAGCCGTCGAGCGGAATCACCGACTCGTCGCCCCAGTGCGCCGTGATGACCTTCGGGTACTCCGTCACGCGGGCTCCCCCTCGAGTCCGGCGAGCACGCGCGAGGCGTGGCGGAAGTCGCGCATCGCGGGTCCGCGCGACGGCTGCGGCACCTCGCCCTGCTGCAGCGACTCGATCATCTCCGCCATGCGCTCGGGCGTGACGTCGTCGTGATACGCGAAGTCGACCGTCACGACCGGCGCGTGCTCGCACGCGCCGAGACACTCCTCCTCGTGCAGGGTCACGAGCTCGTCGGGGGTGAGCTCCGCACCGTGCTCCACCTCGAGCGCGTGGTGCGCGGCCTCGTAGACGTCCTTCGCCCCACGCAGCGCGCACGCGAGGTTCGTGCACACCGTCACGACATGGCGCCCGGTCGGGCGGAGCCGCAGCATGGTGTAGAAGGACGCCACGGCCTCGACTTCGGCCGTGCGGAGGCCGAGCAGGCCGGCGACCTCCTGCAGCGCCTCGCGGGTGACGCTCCCCTCGACCGACTGCGCGAGGTACAGCAGCGGCATCACCGCCGATCGCTCCCGGCCGGTCGGGTACCGCGCGACGATCGAGCGCGCGTCCTCGAGCACCGCACCCTCGAAGATCACCGGTCGACGCCCCCCATCACGGGGTCGATCGAAGCGATCGCGGCGATCGCGTCGGCGACGAGCCCGCCCTCGACCATCGCGGCGGTCGCCTGCAGGTTCGAGAACGACGGATCGCGGATCTTCACGCGGTAGGGACGGTGCTCACCGTTCGACACGACGTAGAAGCCCAGCTCGCCGCGCGGGGATTCGACGGTCTGGTACACCTCGCCGGGCGGGACGTGGACGCCCTCGGTCACCATCTTGAAGTGATGGATGAGGGCCTCCATCGACTCCTCCATGATGTGGTGGATGTACGCGGGGTCGTTCCCGATGCCGTCGGGGCCCACCGAGAGCCTCGCCGGCCAGCCCACCTTCGTGTCCTCCACCATCACGGGCCCCGGCTCCTCGAGGCGCTCGAGGCACTGCTCGGCGATGCGCAGCGACTGCCGCATCTCGTCGACGCGCACGGCGAATCGCGCGTAGGCGTCGGCTTCGGTGCGGGTGACCACGTCGAAGTCGTAGGTCTCGTAGCCGGAGTACGGCTCGTCCTTGCGGAGGTCCGCCGGGACGCCGGCCGCGCGCAGCATCGGGCCCGTCACGCCGTACGCGAGGCAGTCCTCGGCCGACAGGTGTCCGATGCCGACATTGCGCTCGACCCAGATGGGGTTCTCGGAGAGGATGCTCTCGTACTCGGAGATTCTCCCGGGCATCACGTCGAGGAAGCGACGAACCTGCGCGTCGCCGCCATCCGGCAGGTCCATCACGACGCCGCCGACGCGGACGTACGCGTGGTTCATCCGCAAGCCGGTCGCCGCCTCGAAGATGTCGAGGATCACCTCGCGCTCGCGGAAGCCATAGAGCATCACCGAGATCGCGCCGAGCTCGAGCGCGCTCGTCGCGAGCCACACGAGATGCGACGAGACGCGGTTCAGCTCGTTGAACAGGACCCGGAGCACCTGCGCGCGCGGCGGCGCCTCGATCCCGAGCAGGCGCTCGACCGCCAGGCAGTAGCCGAGCTCGTTCGCGAACGGCGCGAGGTAGTCGGCGCGCGTCACGTACGTCACGCCCTGCTGCCACGTGCGGTATTCGACGTTCTTCTCGATCCCGGTGTGGAGGTAGCCGATCACGGGCTTGCATGCGACGACGGTCTCGCCGTCGAGCTCCAGCAGGAGGCGCAGCACCCCGTGCGTCGAGGGGTGCTGCGGACCCATGTTGATGATCATGGTCTCCTGGCGGATCTCGCCCGAGTCCCCTCCCGTGGTCTCGGCCGCCGGCTCCAGGAGCTCGCTCACATCGTCGTCCGTTCGTCGACCGGGGGGATGAACGCGCCGTGGAACCGCGTGTCGACGCCGCCGAGCTCCTCGTCCTTCCGGAGGGGGTGGCCCTCCCAGTCGTCCGGCAGGAGGATCCGCGTGAGGTCGGGATGCCCGTCGAACGCGATCCCGTAGAAGTCCCACACCTCGCGTTCGTGCCAGTCGGCGGCCGGCAGGAACGGCGTGATCGACGGCACGTGGGGCTCCGATGAGGGCACGCCCACCTTCACGCGGACGCGATGGTGGTGCTCGGTCGACCGCAGCTCGTACGACAGCCAGAAGCGCGGCTCCTGACCCGGCCAGTCCGTCGCGGTCACCGACGACAGGAAGTCGAACCGCAGCCCGGGCTCGGCCTCGAGCCAGGCGAGCGCGTCCACCAGCTGACCTCGTTCGGTGAAGACGGTGACCTCGTCGCGCGCGAGCTGGACGTCCTCGAACCGAGCGCGCGCGCGTTCCGCGAGCTCCGCCGGGCTCACTTGAAGGTCCCCGTCGTGCGCACCTTCTCGTGCAGCTTCAGGATGCCGAACATCAGCATCTCGGGCTTCGGAGGACACCCGGGCACGTACACGTCGACCGGCACGATCGTGTCGACGCCCTGCACGATCGCGTAGTTCGTGAACATGCCGCCGGCAGACGCGCACACGCCCATCGAGATGACCCACTTCGGGTCGGGCATCTGGTCGTAGATCCGGCGGAGGACCGGCGCCATCTTCTGCGAGACGCGCCCCGCGACGATCATGAGGTCGGCCTGTCGCGGCGAGGCTCGAAAGAGTTCCATCCCCCAGCGCGACAGGTCGTACTTCCCCGCGCCGGTCGACATCATCTCGATCGCGCAGCACGCGAGGCCGAACGTCGCCGGCCACATCGACTGCTTGCGCGCCCAGCCGACCGCGCGGTCGATCCGTGTCAACAGGACGCCGCGCTCGACCTCCTCCTCGACCTCCTCGGGGGTCTTGCCGAGGTGCACGCCCTCGCGCCGCTCAACCGGCATGCGCGGCCTCCTCGAGCTCGGCGAGCGCCTCCGCCTTGGACTCGCGCGGCCCCGGCGCCACGCCCTGGCCCTCGGACCAGTCGAGCCCGCCCGAACGCCAGACGTACACGTACGCGACGAACACGAGCGCGATGAAGATCGCCATCTCCACCAGGCCGAACACGCCGAGCTGCCGGAACGTGATCGCCCAGGGGAACAAGAAGATCGTCTCGATGTCGAAGATGATGAAGAGCATCGCGACGACGTAGAACTTCACGCTGAACCGCTCGCCCTTCGGCAGCCGCACCGGCTCGTTGCCGCACTCGTACGCCGACAGCTTCACGGGGTTCGGGTGGTGCGGGCGGAACAGACGCGACACGACCAACGAGGCAACCGCGAACACGAGCGCGAGCGCCGCGAGCACCACGATCGGCAGGTAGTCGCCCAGGGACGTGGTCGGCCTCCCCCTACCGCGCCCCCGCGAGGCGCTCGGCCACGTAGAACAGCCGGTCCTTGCGGTCGCCGTCCTTGCCGTCGGTGAGGTTCGCGAGCATGCGCATCGCGAACGTCATCACGGTCGAGTTCGGCAACAGGTGCCTCGTGGCGCGGGCCATGATCGCCGGATGCCCGATGAGGTTCGCGAAACCGCGCCCCAGGCGGAAGTACGGCTCGTACCGGTCTCGCACGAGCTGCGGGTAGGTCGCGGCGATCGCCGCCCGGTCCCGCACGAGGGCCTCGTGCACCACCTCGGCGGCGAGCTCGCCGGTCTCCATCGCGTACGCGATGCCCTCGCCGTTGAACGGGTTCACCGCCCCGGCGGCATCGCCGATCAGGAGCATCCCCGGCACGGCGAGCGGCGAGCGGTTGAAGCCCATGGGGAGCGGTCCCGAGAGCGGCTTGCCGACGGCGGTCTCCTCGGAGAACCCCCACGACGGGGGCAGCATCGCGGCGAACGCGTCGAACACGCGCTGCGCGGAGACGTTCTTGAAGCTCTTCGAGGTGTTGAGGAGCCCCGCGCCCAGGTTGATCGTTCCGTCGGCGAGGGGGAACAGCCAGCCGTAGCCCGGGAGCAGCACATCCCCCTCCCACAGGTCCAGCCACGACTCCAGCCAGGGGCCCGGGTGATGGTCCGCCGCGTAGTAGCGCCGCGCGGCGATCCCGAGCGGTCGGGAGTCGTCACGTCGCACGCCCGCGGGCTTCGCGAACCGCGAAGCCGCGCCGTCGGCGGCGATCACGAACCGCGCCTCCACCGAGCGCCCGGGCTCCTTGCGGTCCTCCGCGTTGCGGATCCGCGCGCCGGTGACCCAGCCGTCGCGCACGATCGGCTCGATGGCCTCGGTGCGCTCGAGCAGCCGCGCGCCACCCTTCTGTGCGCGCGCGGCAAGGACCGCGTCGAAGTCGTGCCGCGTTCGCGTGAGCCCGAAGTCCGGCCAGCTGCGCAGCTCCGGCCACGGCAGCTCGATCATGTCGGTACGCGAGTACACGCGGAGGCCCACGACGCGCTCGAAGCCCGGGTCGGCCGGATCGACGCCCATCTTCATCATCGCGACGACGCCTCGGGGCGTGAGGCCGTCGCCGCACACCTTCTCGCGCGGGAACGCCGAACGCTCGAGCAGCGTCACGTCGACGCCGTGGCGGGCGAGATGGTAGGCGGCCGCCGAACCCCCGGGGCCTGCGCCCACGACGAGGACGTCGGTCTGCATCGCCCGTTCGGTCACTCGCTCCCCCTCAGGGTGCAACCGGCCGTGACGTCCTCACACCGCCCGCGGCGCATGTGAAAACTTTCACAAGCCGAATCTACCCGCTCGTGAACCCGTTCACAAAGCCTAGGTCGACCCCCGTCGGCGGACAACCCCGCCGGACTCAAGCGCGTGATCCCAGGCGCGCACGGCCACGGGGACGACGCGCAGGAACCCGAGGTTCGGCACGTCCTCGGTGATCCGTTCGAACCCGTCCCCGGCGAGCATCGTGCGGTACTTCTCGTGCCACAGGGACATCGGGGCGCGCAGGTCAGGATGCTCGATGGGCAGCAGCTCGGCGGCGCCCTCGAGCTGCACGCCGGCAAGCTCCGCCCAGTCGCGCCCGCGGTCGATCAGCACCGCGACGCGCGCGTCGAGCTCGGCGTTCAGCCACGTCGTTCCACCGATCCGCGTCGAGAGGTAGATCGCGTCGCCCGGCCAGACGAACCACAACGGCGCGACGTGCGGCGCGCCGCCCGGACCCACCGACGCGAGGCGGGCGGTCGCGATGTCGCGGAACGCGCGGCGGAGGTTCTCGTCGACCTTCACGGCAGCGCCACGTGATCGGCGAGCGCGTCGAGGGCGCGCACCGCTTCGGCGTCGAGGACCCGTCCGACGAGCGCAGCCTTCGCCTCTGCCACGAGCGCGTTCACCGTCTCCTTGCCGACCGGCGAGGAGGCCGGATCGTCGAGGAGGTCGTCGCGCAGCTGGAACGCCTCGCCGAGCGGGCGGCCGAAGGCCGACAGCGCGTCGAGGAGGCTCGCCGAGCCGGCCGCGAGGGTCGCGCCGAAGGTGAGGGGCCACAGCACCGAGTACGCCCCGCCCTTGAGGGACGCAAGCCGGCGGGCCTCCGCCTCGTCCCGCGGGGTCGCGAGCAGCCCGAGCAGCTGGCCGGCGGCGAGCTCCTCGCGCATCTCGTGGTAGACGGCCTGCGCGCGAAGGAGCGTGTCGGCCTCGAAGCCCGATGCCAGCAGGAGCTCGTCGGCGAGCACGACCGCGAGGTCGCCCGCGAGCAGCGCCGCCGCCCTGCCGAACCGCGAGGCGTCCGCGGTCCCTCGTCCGGCTGACCGCTCGAGCTCACGGTGCGACGAGGGCACGCCGCGCCGCTCGTCCGAGCCGTCGATGAGATCGTCGTGGATCAGCGCGAACGTGTGCAGGAGCTCGAGCGCTGCCGCCGCGCGCACGATGCGGTCGTCGTCCGGAGCGCCGGTCGCACGGTAGCCCCAGTAGCAGAACGCCGGTCGCAGCCGCTTGCCGCCCGCCGCGATCAGCCGCCGGATCTCGTCGATCAGGATCGTCGCCCGATCGTCGAGCTCCTCGGCCTCGCGACGTCGCGCGCCGAGAAAGACGAAGAGCTCGTGGTCGATCCGCGTTCCGAGCGTCGCGCTGGAAATGGGTCTCGAGATCGGATCGGCGGCAGCCATCGCTGCAGTATCGCAAGCCTTCCGATTCGCATGCGCGGCCTATCATGGGTCGATCCGATGCCGGCTATGACGCGCTTCCAGAAGCTCACGGTCGCGACCGCCGGAGCGACCGTGCTCCTGTTCGCGGTCGGTGGGCTCGTTCGCGGGACCGGATCGGGCCTCGGGTGCTCGACCTGGCCGGGATGCGAGCCCGGCCACCTCTTCCCCAGCGGCACGATCCACTCGTTCATCGAGTTCTCACACCGGCTGCTCGTCGTGGTCGTGAGCGTCCTCATCGGCGTCACGGTGTTCGTGGCGTGGCGCCGCTACCTCGCCGTCCCGAAGATCGTGTGGCCGGCCGCGATCGCCGCCCCGCTCGTCGTGGGACAGGCGGTGCTCGGCGCGGTCGTCGTGAACACGGGCCTGCACCCCGGCTGGGTGACGGCCCACTTCGGGGTCGCGCTCGCGCTCGTCGCCGACGTGGTCTACCTCGCCGCGAACTCGTTCTGCCTGGTGAAGCTCCCCGAGAAGGGTCCGGAGGTCCGTGGGGCCGATCCGAGCTTCGCTCGGCTCACGCTCTGGGCCGTCGTGGTGACCGGCGCGCTGCTGCTCGTGGGCACGTACGTGCGCGCGGAGGGAGCGGGCCTGGCGTTCACCGACTGGCCGCTCATGGACGGCAAGCTCGTTCCCGCGCTGGGCGGCGCGGCGAAGGCAATGTTCACCCACCGGGTCCTCGCCGGCTACACGTTCGTCCTCGTCCTGTATCTCGTCGTGCGTGCGCGCACGATGCAGAGCCGTTCCAAGGACCTCGTCATCCTCACGACGATCGCGGGATCGCTCTTCCTCGCGCAGATCCTCGTGGGCGCCGCCCAGGTGTGGACGCGGCTGAAGCCGTGGGCGGTCGTCGCGCACGTGGCGCTCTCGGTGCTGATCTGGGGGACGCTCGTGGCGCTCGCGACGGTGTCGCGCCGGTTCGCCGGCCACGCGCGCGTCACCGAGGCCGACGCCGCTCGTGGAAACGGCCGGGGCGGCGGCTCAACGCTGCGCGACACCGTGTCCGCGTACGTCAGGCTCACGAAGCCGCGGATCATCGTGCTGCTGCTCGTCACCACCGTGCCGGCGATGTTCCTCGCCGCGCGCGCCGTCCCGTCGATCTGGCTGATCCTCGCGACGCTCGCCGGCGGGACGATGGCGGCGGGCTCGGCGAACGCGATCAACATGTACCTCGACCGCGACATCGACAAGGTCATGCGGAGGACGCGCTCGCGGCCCATCCCGGCCCATGCGCTCACGCCGGAGCAGACGCTCACGTTCGGGTTCGCGCTCGGCGCCGTGTCGTTCTTCTTCCTGTCGATCGCGGTGAACGTGCTCGCGGCCACGCTCTCGCTCGCGGCGATCGCCTTCTACGTGTTCGTGTACACGATGTGGCTCAAGCGCACGACGGCGCAGAACATCGTGATCGGCGGCGCCGCCGGCGCCGCCCCGGCGCTCGTCGGCTGGGCCGCCGTCACCGGCACCGTCGGCGCGCCGGCGTGGGTGCTGTTCGCGATCGTGTTCCTCTGGACGCCGCCGCACTTCTGGGCGCTGTCGATGCGGTTCGCCGGCGACTACGCGGCCGCGGGCGTCCCGATGCTGCCGGTCGTGAAGGGCGAGGACGAAACCAGGCGGCAGATCTTCCTCTACTCTCTCGTGCTGTTCGGCACGACGCTGCTGCTCGCGCCGATCGGCCACATGGGCGTCGTCTACGTCTCGACGGCGGTCGTGCTCGGCGGCACGTTCGTGTACAAAGCGCTGCTGCTCCGGCAGCACGCCGGCGTCGATCGCGCCTGGCGGCTGTTCACGTACTCGATCTGGTACCTCGCGGCGCTGTTCGCGGCGGTGGCGGTGGACGCCCTGCTGCCGGCCGGCGTTCGGCGCTAGGTCGCTTCCTCCGCGAGCACGCGGTCGATCAACTCGCGCAGCTGCTGCTCGTTCGTCTGGCCCGCGACGACCCATCGAATCGTCCCCGAGCGGTCGGCAACGTACGTGTACGGAATCGAGAAGAAGCCGAAGTCGTCCACATAGGACCCCGACGGATCCATCAGGCTGGGGTACGTCACGTCGAAGCGGCGGAGCCATTCCCTGCCTCCGGCCTCGTTGTCGCGATACTGCACACCCACGAAGCGCACGCCTCGATCGGCGTACGAGCGCGCGAGGCGTTCCAGCGCGGGCTGCTCCTTCTCGCACGGACCGCACCAGGTGGCCCAGAAGTTCACGACCACGACCTTGCCCGTGAGGGTCTGCGGCCCGACCATGCCGCCTTGCAGCGTCTGCCCCGAGAGGTCGGGAAGGGGCTTGTCCGCCTCCGACACGCCTACGAACTCGTTTCCGCTCGAGCGCGTGCACGCGGCGAACGCGAGCGCCGCGAGGACCAGAGCGAGCCTCGGCCGGAGCACGCGGGCCACGCTACCAGCGTGCTCAGGAAACGGTGACGGTGCCGAACATCGGGAACGTCGGCGGTGGGTGCAGGTCGCAGCGGAAGTAGTACGTCCCCGGCGGCAGCTCGGGGATCGACACGGTGCCGGAGCTTCCCGAGGTCACGTTGTCGGTCTTCGCGATCGAGTCCGTGTATCCCTCGTCGCGATAGAGCGAGAAGTCGTGGATGTTGCCGGCGTCCTGGTTGTCGAGCGTGACCGTCACCGCCGTGTTCGCCTTCCATGAGAGCGAGTTCGTCGAGAACGTCGTCACGGGGAGGGCCTGGATCGTCACGGCGTTGCCTCCGCCCGCCGGAGGAGGCGGCGCCGAGCCGCTCCCCGGTCCCGGGCTCGGCCCGGTGGGAGCCGGCGCCGCGGTGATCGTGCCGGTCATCGTCCCGGTGTGGAACTCGCAATGGAAGAAGAAGGTGCCCGCCGGCAGCGCGGGCACGTGGTACTGCGCGTTCGCCACACCGGTGACCGGGGCGCCGCGGAAGAGCTGCGGCGCGGAGTCGTCCTCGCCGTCGAAGATCACCACGTTGTGGGTGACGCCGTCGTCGGAGTTGTCGAACTCGAGGTCGATCGGCTTGTCGCTGGGGAGCGACAGCTCGGTGGGCTCGAACCCGTCCACCGACGCGCCCGACGGGGCCGCGAGCGTCGCGTGGAACGGGGGGATCTCCGGCTCCTCGGGGCCGATCGCGACGATCGCCACGCCGCCGGTGAGCATCGCGACGCCCGCGACGGTCCCGAGCATCCCGCCGATCGTCGCGCCGCGCACGCGCTCCCGGCTCGCGGCGATCGCCGCGGCGGTGAGCACGGCGGCCGCCACCACGAGCGCGGTGACGGTCGCCGCGTCCGGCTTCACCGAGAGCAGGATCCGCGAGAACGCGAACAGCACCACCGCGATCACGGCGAGGATGCCGATCGGCAGAAGGATCGGCAGCACGAGGCGGTTGCGCGTGTCGTTCTTCACTTCGACCTCGTCAGCTCCGCTCGGATCTCATGCTCGACGTTGCGATACTTGAGCGAGTCCCACCCGTCCCGCTCCTCCTGGGCGTGCCAGCGGAAGAAGATAACCGCGATCTCGGTCCACAGGATCGCCCCGCCGACGATCTTCATGACGAGCCCGGCGATGAGCTGGTCGGTGAGCGGCGAGATGCCCCAGATCCTCGGGAACGTGGCGTAGACGGGATAGATCAGGCTCGTCCCGAACGTGAGGAACGACGCGGGGATCGTGGGCGCGAGCGACTGCAGGAAGAGGTACAGGCACTGTCCCGGAGCCGGCAGCGGCGGCATCTCCGGCAGCGGCGAGACCACCGGCCACCACATCGCGAACGCCGATCCGACGAGCAGCACGTGCAGCCCGAAGTGCCCCCACTCCGACCCCACCGAGAAGTCGACCACCGCGGGCCAGTGCGTGAAGAGCAGGACGCCGTTGAACAGCACGAGCGCGACGACCGGGCGGGTGAGGAAGGCCACCACCGCGCGCAGTCCGCGGGGCCGCAGCATCCGGCGGAGCAGCCACGCGGGCAGGCCCGCGACGATCAACGGCGCCGCCACCCACGAGAACAGGAGGTGCTGCACCATATGGGCCGTGTAGAGGTAGCGCTCGGCGAGATCGTGGATCGGCCACTCGGCTCCCAGCCACAGCACCCCGATGCCGCCGAGGAAGAGCTTCATCTGACGCCGCGAGGTCGGCTCGCCGGTCTCCCGCTCGTGGTTGCGGATCGCGAGGACGTACAGCACCGCGATCGAGCCGAACAGCACCCAGACGTCGGGGTGCGGGTTCCACGCGGGGAGCCTCATCGGCGGGCCTCCCCTACCTCAGGAAGACCTTGAAGAGCATCAGCACGACGAGGTACAGCGTCACCGCGCCGGCGAGGCCCATGACGAAGAATCGCGAGTACAGCCGGCTGTCGAACTTCAGGTGCATGAACCACAGCACGACCAGCGCGAACTTCACGAACGACAGCGCGAACAGGATCGGGCGGAGCCACACGCCGAGGTCGTCCTGCACGTAGTAGGTCGCGACCTCCGCCGCCGTGATCACGGCGAGGATCACGCCGATGCGCACGTACTCCTTGACGCTCGGGTGACCGTGCGCGCCGGTGTGCGCCGGCGCCGCCTCCTCTTGGTCCTGCAGCTCCGTGTCGGACAACGTTCGCTCCTAGCCGCCCGGCAACGCGGGTGGCTTCGTCGGGATCAGGTACACCACCGTGAAGATCACGATCCACACGATGTCGACGAAGTGCCAGTAGAGGCCGACCATCTCGACGGGGAACGAAGCGTCCTCGGGGAGCTTGTCGGCGTACGAGAACGACACGAGCGAGAGCAGCATGAGGATGCCGATCACGACGTGCGCGCCGTGGAAGCCCGTGAGCAGGAAGAACGTCGAGCCGAACAGGTTGCCGTCGAGCGAGAGACCCTCGCGGTGAAACGCCGTGAACTCGTACACCTGCCCGCCCACGAACGTCATCCCGAGGAGCGCCGTCGCGAGCAGCCAGATGCGCATCCGGCCGAAGTCGCGCTTCTGAGCCGCCGCGAGCGCGAGCACCATCGTGAGCGAGGACCCGAGCAGCACGAACGAGGACACCGACGTGTAGGGGATGTCGAAGACGTCGTGCGGGAACGGTCCCTCAATGCCCCGCCCGCGATAGAGCACGTACGTCGAGATCAGCGCGCCGAAGAACAGACAGTCCGACGCGAGGAACAGCCACATCGCGAGCTTCGTGTTCGGCAGACCGGTGGTGGTCTCGTGCTCGGACCCGCCGCCGTGGTGTTCGACCGCCGCCTGCGCCACGAGCCGCTCCTACTCCGCCGAGGGCTCGAGGGCCCAACCGAAGATGCCGACGAGCACGACCACCGCGCCGACGAACGCCATCCACCAGTGATACATGATGCCGTAGCCGATCAGCGGGAACCCGGCCGCCGCGATCAGCGGGAAGTACGAGGGACCCGGCAGATGGATCCCATGCCCGTCGACGTGGTGCTCGCCCGCGTCGGCCGAACCACCGGCCTGCACCGGCACGAGCCGCCCGGACTTGTCCTCCGCGTACTTCCGGTGCCAGAAGTCGTCGAGCGCGTGCACCGTGGGGATCTCCTCGAAGTTGTAGATCGGGGGCGGCGACGGGATCGACCACTCGATCGTGCGCCCGTCCCACGGGTCGGCGCCGGCGTCCTTCGCGTGGCGGAACGAAGCGACGGCGTTCACGACGAACACGAGCACGCCGAACGCGATCATGAACGCGCCCACCGTCGCGACCTCGTTCCAGAACGTGAGCCCGAGCGACTCGGGGTACGTGAAGGTCCGCCGGATCATCCCCTGCAGCCCGAGGATGTGCATCGGGCCGAACGTGAGGTTCAGCCCGATCACCATCAGCCAGAAGTTGATCTTGCCGGCACGCTCGTTCAACAGCCGGCCGAAGATCTTCGGCCACCAGTAGTAGAGCCCGCCGAACAGGCCGAGGATCGCGCCGCCGAACAGCACGTAGTGGAAGTGCGCGACGATGTAGTACGTGTCGGTCTGCTGATAGTCCGACGGGACTACGGCGTGGGTGACACCCGAGAGCCCGCCCACGACGAAGTTCATCACGGTGCCGATCGCGAACAACATCGCGGTGGTGAACCGGAGGTCGCCCTTGTACATCGTCGCCATCCAGTTGAAGATCTTCACCCCCGTCGGGACCGCGATGATCGCGGTCGTGATGCCGAAGGCGGTGTTCGCGACCGGACCGAGCCCCACCGCGAACATGTGGTGCGCCCACACGCCGAAGCCGATGAACCCGATCGCGATGCCGGAGAACACCACGAACTGGTAGCCGAACAGCGGCTTTCGCGAGAACACCGGCAGGATCTCCGAGATGATCCCGAACGCGGGCAGGATCAAGATGTAGACCTCCGGGTGGCCGAAGAGCCAGAACAGGTGCTGCCAGAGGATCGGATCGCCGCCCGCCGCGGGATCGAAGAAGTGCGTCCCGAACCGCCGATCGAAGAGCATCTCCGCGAGCGCGACGGTGATGATCGGCAGCGAGAACGCGAGCCGCAGCTGCACGACGAGCCCCATCCACACGAACGCCGGCATCCGGAAGAGCGACATGCCCGGCGCGCGCATGTTCAGGACGGTGACCGCGAGGTTCACGGCGCCCGCCGTCGACGCGATGCCGGTGAGCAGCAGGCCGATCGCGTAGAACGTCATGCCGGGCGTGGGGTCGGTGGTGCTGTTCGGCGCGTACCCGAACCAGCCGCCGTTGGGGGCACCGCCCAGGAACCAGCTCGAGTACAGGAACAGTCCGCCCGACAAGAACAGCCAGTAGCTGAACGCGTTCAAACGCGGGAACGCGACGTCCCGCGCGCCGATCATGAGCGGCATCAGGTAGTTGAAGAACGCGGCCGAGAGCGGCATCACGACGAGGAAGATCATCGTGATCGCGTGCATCGTGAAGACCTCGCTGTACTGACTCGCCGTGAGCAGCTTCCCGTCGGGCTGGAACAGCTGCACGCGGATCAGCAGCGCCTCGACACCGCCGATCAGAAAGAACATGAGCGCCGTCGCGCCGTAGAGGATCCCGATCTTCTTGTGGTCGATCGTCGTGAACCAGCTCCAGAAGCCGGTCACGGCCGTCGGCCGGCGAAGGACGCCACGAGCCCGCTCGCTCGGAACGCTCACGCTCGCCACGAGGTCGCCTCCGTCATTTCAGGCTCATGAGGTAGGCCACGAGTGCCTTGATCTGGTCGTCCGACAGGTGGTAGTTGGGCATCTTCACGCCCTCCTTCACCGCGGCGGGATCGTGCAGCCATCGCGCGATGTCGTCGGGGTTCTGGTTGTCGAGCAGACAGCCCACCATGCAGTCGCGGCTCGCGAAGTGCGTGAGGTTCGGGGCCGCGTCGGCTTCGGCCCCTTCGACACCCCGGACCGCGTGACAGGCGATGCACCCCACGCTCATGAACGTGTCGAGGCCCGTCGCGGCCAGAGACCCCGGCTCGGGGGTCGCGGCGTCGAGCTTCTCGTTCGCGACCCAGGCCTCGAAATCATGCGGAGACAGGGCGGTCACCTCGAGCTTCATGATGCCGTGGTTGAGGCCGCAGAACTCGGCGCAGTTACCCGTATAGGTCCCGGGATGGTCCGCCTGGCACTTGATGTGATTCTCGTGGCCGGGCACCGCGTCCTGCTTTCCGTCGCAGATCTCCGGCACCCAGTAGGAGTGGATCACCGCGAACCCCGGCACGCCCGCGTCGCTCCGCGAGCCCGCGCCCGCGTCCGCCGTCACCGTGAGGTAGATCGTGCGGCCGGTCGGGATCACGAGCTGATTCGCGCTGATGATCTGACCCCCCGCTGCGGTCTTCATCTCGGGGTCGGTGTACTCGTACTTCCACCACCACTGGCGACCCGTCACCGTCACGTTGATCGCGTTCGCCGGCGGCTTGCTCGCGAGATCCCAGATCGTCGCGACGGTCGGTACGGCCACCACGGCCAGCACGACCGCCGGCAGGATCGTCCAGCCGACCTCGAGCCGCGTGTTGCCGTGCGTCTGCGCCGGCATCCGGTCCTGCCCCTTGCGGTGCCGGTACTTCAGGGCGATGAGGAGGATGCCGCCCTCGACGACCACGAACACGCCCACGGCCACCCAGAACACCGGCACGAAGAGGTTCTTCAGCTCGCGCGCGTAGGGGCCCTGCGGGTTCAGCGTGTCCTGCGACGCGTTCGGGGCGCACGCCGCGAGCGCGAGGGCGAGGGCGGCGAGGCCCAGGACCCAGAGCACCCTCTTCCGCAACGTGTCTACGCCTCCCGAGCGAGTCGCGAAGCGGCCCCGACGCGGGCCGCGCGCACTGTATCACCGGCCATCGCGTGCCCCGTCAACCCGTCCCCGCGTACGTGTGCAGCCCGACGATCCACAGGTTCACCACGTAATACGTCACGAGCAGCGACGCGAAGCCGACCAGCGCGATGACCGCCGCCCCGCGCCCGCGCCAGCCCGACGTGGCCCTCGCGTGCAGGTATCCCGCGTAGATCACCCACGTGATGAACGACCACGTCTCCTTCGGGTCCCAGCCCCAGTAGCGGCCCCAGCTCTGCTGCGCCCAGATCGCGCCGGCGATCACCGCGAACGTCCAGATCGGGAACGCGAACGCGATCGTTCGGTACGCCATCCGGTCGATCACCGCCGAAGGCGGCAGGATGCCTCGCCGGCGCGAGGACTGAGCGAGCGACCCCACCGCCTCGTCCGCGCCGGGCGCGAAGTGCGGTGGGTCCGACAGGTCCAGCGAGGCGCCGAGGATCGGAGCGGGCGACTCGGCGGCGAGCGCCGCCGTCTCGCGCCGCTCGCGGCCGTCCTTCACGAGGTACAGGATCGTGAGCACGCCGCCGCCGAGCGCGAAGAGCGACGAGCCGAGGATCGCCGCCACGACGTGGATCTTGATCCAGTACGAGTCGAGCGCCGGCACCAGCGGGGCGGCCGGCGTGTTGATGCGCGTCGTGGCGGCGATCGCCATCGTGAGGACCGAGAACGCGATCGCGAACCCCGTGATCGTCGTGACCTTGTACACGCCCTCGACGAGCACGAGCGCCGCGAGCACCACGAGGAACGCGAGCAGCGAGGAGTACTCGAACATCGTGCCCCAGGGCACGTGCCCGGCCGCGAGGCCGCGCGTGACGATCGACACGAGATGGGCGCCGAGGCCCGCGACGGCCGCGACCCGCGCGACCAGCAGCAGCGGCCGCCGCCGGTACGCGAGGTACGCGAACGAGGCCAGCATCGCCGGGAGGTACGCGAAGATCGCCGCGTTGAACGTGTCGTTCGAGATCCGCGCCCACTGCAACGACGTCACGATGCGCCGATCCTCTCCGTCGTGGCGCGTTCGATCTCGGCGATCAGCTTCGTGAACTCCTCCTCGAACTGCGGCTTCCGCTGCAGGGCGAACCCCCCCACCTTGAGCACGGTGCCTTCCCCGTTCGGCTCGGCCCGAACCCAGACCTTGCGCCGCGACGTGTACAGCGCCGGCAACAGACCGAGCAGGACGAGGATAGCCGCGAGGAGCACGATGGGCACCCCACGATCCCGGCTCACCTGGAAGATGGAGTACTGCCGGATCGAGGGGAACGAGATCGTCAGCTCGTCGGCCTCCGGCGTCCCCTCGCCCGGGCCCCAGCACTTCGTCGTCGAGAGCGAGCAGGTCTGGCCTTCGCCGAGCGCGCCCTTGCGCCCCTCCTGCATCACGGACGTGTCCAGCGAGCGCGGGGAGGGATCCACCAGCGGGCCTTTCCACGTCGTGAAGAACAGGATGGGGTGGTCGGCCCTGAGCATCGGCACCGGTTCTCCGGTCTGCTGGAACTGCAGGAAGGCTCCTGAGTCCGGCCAGAGCGTCAGCTGGATACCGAGGCCCGGGGTGACCGAGGGAACCTTCACGATGCCGTCCCAAGGAAGCGCGAGCTCCGGCACCCCTTCGGGCGGCGCCTGGTGAGCGAACGGAACGGGACCCGCGTAGAGCAACCGGTCGCCCTCGCGAATCTCGATGACGGGCGCATAGCCGAACCCGAACTGGAAGAAGCGCAGTCCGCCGAACACCGCGGGATGGTTCACGCGCACGTCGGCCGACCGAGCGACGGTGCCGCCGGGGTCGAGCAGGTCGACGTGCGACACGAAGTCCATCGGTGTGCCGTTCGCGCGGTAGGTGGCCTCGAAGGAATGGAGCGTGAGGCCGACCCCGGTGAAGTCGCCGTCGAAGAACCGGCCGGCGCGGATCGTGCCGTCGTAGTTCGCGGCCCCGTCCGTCCACGACTCCCCCTCCACGACGAGCGCCTTGCCGGTGAACCCGGTGCCCTTGCCGTACACGGACCCGATGAGCAGCAGCAGGAGCGCCCAGTGGAACACCAGGCTCCCGAGCTCGCGCAGAGCGCCCTTGTCGGCGGCGAGCGCGTCCTCGGCGCGGCTGACGCGGAACATCCGGCGCCGCAGGACCCGTTGCGAGGTCGCGATCGCCTCCGGCACCTCGGCGCGCACGGTCCGCTCCGCGTACTGCGGGAACGCGTCGATCTCCCGCGCGTGCAGCGGCTTCTGGCGCACGTTGCGGATCGACGCGCGCGTGCGAGGCACGAGGCACGCCACGAGCGACACGAGCAGCAGCGCCATGATCAGCACGAACCACCACGACCCGAACACGTCGAAGAACCCGGCGTGCTGGTAGAAGCGGCCGAGCAGCGGATGGTCGGCCTGGAACCGCGCGACGCGGTCGGGCGAGTTCGGGATCTGCGGCACGAGCGAGCCCACCACCGAACCCAGCGCGAGGAGGAACAGCAGCGCGAGCGCCGTGCGCATCGACCGCAGCGTTCGCCACACGAGCGCCACCGACTGCCGCAGCGTGAGGTGGCGGGGAACGGAGGACATGGGCGTCGCGAGGATTCTAGGCGCGCGCCTTCGCGACGCGGATGCCTACAACGCGGGCGTGTACTTCAGGAGCGGCGCGAGCAGCCGCGTCCAGTACCCGGTCGCGAGGAGGATGCCGACGATCACGAGCAGCGAGCCCGACACGCCCGCGATCCACGTGTAGTTGCGCTTCACCCAGCCGAACGCGCTCATGAAGCGCTGCACGCCGAGCCCGATCAGCACGAAGGGGACGCCCAGCCCCAGCGAGTACGTGAACAGCAACAGCGCCCCGCGCGCGGCACCGCCGGCGGCCGCGAGCCCGAGGATCGCCCCGAGGACCGGCCCGATGCACGGCGTCCAGCCCGCCGCGAACGCCATGCCGAGCGGCAGCGCCCCGGCCGACCCCGGCCGGACCCTCGAGAGGAAGGGGCGCCGCTCGGCGAAGAGCCGCATCCCGCCGAGCCGGAGCGCATACGCGAGCATCAGCAGGCCGATCACGATCACGAACCCGCCGGCGACCTTCTGGCCGACCGGCCCCTTGAGCCGGGGCACCCACGTCGCGCTCGCCGCGCCGAGCAGGGTGAAGATCGACGCGAAGCCGAGGACGAACAGCGCGATCGGCAGCAGCCGGCGAAGGGAGTCGTCGGGCCGGTCCGCGTCCACCGCGCGCTCGGCCGTGATGAACGAGAGGTAGCCCGGCACCAGGGGGAACACGCAGGGGCTCGCGAACGACACGACACCCGCCGCGAACGCGAGCGCAGGCGCCCACCAGGCGGCGAGCTGGTCTTGGGTGACGGCGATCAAGGCGTCTCCTGCGGTCGCGTTCGGCCAGTGTAGGGCCGGCACTCGAGACACCCGATGGGTTGCCGGGAGCGCGCCCGCACTGCATAGTGGAGACGGTGCTTGTGAACGGGTTCACAAGGCTCGAGCCTCACCTGCGGCGCGCTCCCGCGCGAAGGGCCGCGGCTATAATCGCGGCGCCCGGGACGGGGACGTCGTGATGAGCAGCCGACTCGACAAGCTCGCGCAGCGGATCGCTCCGCTCAAGGAGCGCGTCGAGGGCTTCCTCAAGACGTTCGAATGGACGTGGACGACGGCGGTCGTCTTCTCGTTGGGCATCACGTTCTTTCTCCTGATCACCGACGCGGTCGTCCCCTCGTTCTGGCTGTATTTCGCCGACCAGAAGCTGAAGTGGAACGGGGCCGGCGCCAACGGGTTCTGGCTCCTGAAGCTTCGGGACGCCATCGCCGCCGGCCTGTTCACGGGGCCGGTCGTCACGCTGCTCATCGCCGGCGCCATCATGCAGAACTGGCGCCGCAAGCTCCGGGGCCGGACCGGCGACACGCGTCCCACGGGCGGGTACCGCTGATGCCGTTCACGAAGACCGAAGTCGACATCCACGAGGACTACGTCGTGGAGGCCGTCGACCCCGCGTGGCTGCAGCAGGGCGTGAAGTCGCCCAAGCACCTGATGCTCGACCCCGACAACTGCATCCTCTGCCGCGCCTGCGAGGACGTCTGCCCTTGGAACTGCATCTACATGCTGTCCCCGGAGATCACCGAGGGAGCCGAGGACGGCGCGACCGAGGCCGAGATCCAGAATTCGAACGCGGTGTTCGTCGTCGACGACAACGCGTGCACGAGGTGCTCCGTGTGCGTGGATCGTTGCCCCACCGACACGCTGT
Organism: Actinomycetota bacterium; assembly: GCA_036556805.1. Lineage (GTDB taxonomy): Bacteria > Actinomycetota > UBA4738 > UBA4738 > HRBIN12 > DATBIS01. The sequence goes on from DATBIS010000030.1 coordinate 22,069, forward strand.
ACTATGCGCGGCTGCCGGCGGACTCCGGTGGCAAGCGCACGATGGCCGAGGTGCCGCTGTCGCAGGCGGCCGAGGAGTAGCTGCACCGCAAGGGGAAGAGAGGGGAAGGGTGAGGCTCAAGCCCCCGTCGCCGAGCGAGATCGGCGACCGAATCCGGGAAACCGAGGTCTGGAAGTCGATCTTCCGGCCGGGCTCGATCTTCCGGAAGGGCTACAAGGACACGTCGCGCGACCGCGCGCTCGCGACGATGAACAACGTCCTGTACCACCTGCATCCCGTGAAGATCAAACGCCACGGGCTGAAGCTGACCTACACCTTCTGTCTGGGCGGCCTCTCGTTCTTCCTGTTCATCCTGCTCACGATCACCGGCATCTTCCTGATGTTCTTCTACCGCCCGACGGCGACGCTCGGCGGCGCGCAGGCGTACGGCGACATGGAGACGATCCGCACGACGGTGTTCTTCGGCGACCTCGTGCGCAACCTGCACCGGTGGGGAGCCCACCTCATGGTGTTCAGCGTGACGCTGCACATGGCGCGGGTCTTCTACACCGGCGCGTACAAGCCGCCCCGCGAGTTCAACTGGGTGGTGGGCGTGATCCTGCTGTTCCTCACCCTGGGCCTGTCGTTCACCGGCTACCTGCTCCCCTGGGACCAGCTCGCGATCTGGGCCGTCACGGTGGGCACGTCGCTCGCCGGCTATTCGCCGCTCATCGCGAAGCAGGCGAACTTCCTGCTGCTCGGCGGCGCGGTCGTCGGGCCCGAAACCCTGCTGCGCTGGTACGTGCTGCACGTCCTGTTCCTGCCGTTCATCCTCGTCATCTTCCTGTCGGTCCACTTCTGGCGGATCCGCAAGGACGGTGGCATCTCCGGGCCGCTGTAAGGAGCGTCGATGGCACGCGAGGACACGCCGCTCGACCAAGAGGTCTTCGACAAGACGCTCGAGGCCGAGCTCGGGAAGGGCGCCGATCGCCGCGTGGCCGAGGGCCGCGCGCGGCGCGCCGCCGTGCAGGCGTATCGTGCCGCGCACCCCGAGGAGGAACGCGGCGGTGGTGGCGCGGCAGCGCCCGCGGCCGCAGCAGCTGCCGGCGGAAACGGTGAGGCGGCCGCACCCGCTGCTGCGCCCGCGGCCGTCGGCGCCGCGGCTCCTGCCGCCGCCGCGGTGGCCGCGGCTCCTTCCGCGGTCGCGGCGCCAGTCCGGCAGGCTCCTGCTCCCACCGGCGGCGTCCCCGAGCCGAAGAAGGGCGCGCCCGAGAAGCACCGCCTGCTTGCGATCGTGCCGCCGGAGGGCATCCAGCGCGTGGAGCGCGAGCAGGGTGACCGCATCAACGTATGGCCGCACCTGTTGGTCGAAGAGTTCGTGGCGATGTTCATCCTCCTCGTGGGGCTCACGATCTTCTCGGCGCTCATCAACGCGCCGCTGCGGGAGCTCGCGAACCCGAACCTCACGCCGAACCCCTCGAAGGCCCCGTGGTACTTCCTCGGCCTGCAGGAGTTGCTGCGCTACTTCCACCCGATGATCGCGGGCATCTCGATCCCGACGTTCATCCTGGTCGGGCTCGCCGCCGTCCCGTACGTCGATCGCAACCCGAGCGTGAAGCCCGGCGACCGCAAGATCGCCATCACGCTGTTCACGATCCTGTTCATGTTCGGCGCGACGCTCACGATCATCGGCTCGTTCTTCCGCGGGCCCGGCTACAACTGGGTCTGGCCGTGGGCCCAGGGGGTGTTCTTCGAGCTGTGACGATGCTCGGTCTCTCCACGTCCACGATCGCGGTGCTCGTCGTGATCGGCATCCTCGACCTGTTCGCGGTCGTGTTCGGCATGAACTTCCTGCGGGCGCGCAGGGCCGACCGTGCGCTGCAGGCCGCGGGGCCGGGCGAGGCACTCCCGCCGGCCCCGAAGCCGATCTCGCGACGCGACTTCTTCCGCGGCAGCCTCCTCGTGTCGTTCTTCGTGTTCCTCGCGGAGTTCGGCGGCGCGTCGATCGCGTTCCTCTGGCCGACGCTCAAGGGCGGGTTCGGCTCGACGATCAACGCGGGTGCGCTCGACGACATCAAGTCGACGATCCGAGAGAGCAGCTTTGTATACGTCGGAACGGGTCGTTTCTATCTCATCGGATGGAATGGTCAGGTGACCGCCGACGTCGACTACGCGGCCGAGGGCGTCTCCGTGGACGGCATCATGCCGCTCTACCAACGGTGCGTGCAC
>DATBIS010000031.1:0-16710 GCA_036556805.1 Actinomycetota bacterium
GGGCGATGTCGAGCCCCGCAACGCCGCCGGTTGCGAGGCCGGCGACGATCGAGAGCACGACCCATCCGATCGTGTCGGTGGCGATCGCCGACGACAGGATCACCATGCCCACCCTTGTCTGGTACAGCTCGAGGTCCATCAGGATGCGAGCGATCACGGGGACGGCCGAGATCGACATCACGGTGCCGAGGAACAACGCGAAGACCGGCCGATCGATGCCTCCGGGCACGAGCCGATCCGGGAACCACAGGCCCAACGCGAACCCCGCCGCGAACGGGAGGACGAACCCCCCGACCCAGCCCCCGAGCACGGCACCCCGGGCCCGCCTGAGCACGCCCAGACGCGTCTCGAGCCCGCCGATCAGGACGAGGAAGACGATGCCCGTCCACGACACGATCTCGAGCAGGCCGCGTTGGAGCGGCTCGGCCGGGAACACCGCCTCGAACCCGCGCGGCCAGACCCACCCGAAGAGGGACGGCCCCAGCAGCATCCCGAGCACGAGCTCTCCCACGTGCAGGGGAATGCCGAAGCGCGCGGCGATCTCCCCGCCGACGCGGGCCGCGAGGAAGAGCAGGGCGACCTCCGCGAGGAACAGGAACAGTTGGTGCTCGGTCACGTCGTCAACTCCACCGGGGCCTCGGACGTCGCGTCACGAACCGTCGACAATCGTGATGGACTCGTTCAGGTACGCGCGGTACAGGTGGTTCTCGTTCTCCTCGACCGCCTTCACGAGCGCCTTCATCTTGTCGAGCACGTCCACCGCGTTGCGGTCGTAGACGTCGCCCTGCAGCAACTGCTGCATCTGGCGCTTGTTCTCCTTGTCCTTGCCGAGCCGCGTGAAGAGCGCCTGGAGCTTGTAGTAGATGGTGATCCACTCGTACCAGATCTGCACCCCGCGGCTCACCTTGTCGTTGTAGGCCTGGAAGGCCTCGGCCTCGTCGCCGCCCTTGAGCACCGTGTCGAGCGCCTCGAACGCGAACTTCGCGGAGTTCACGGCCACCGAGACGCCGGAGGAGAAGATCGGGTCGACGAATCGGGCCGCGTCGCCCACGAGCATCCAGCCGTTGCCGGCGAACTCGCTCATCTTGAAGCTGTAGTCCGCCTCGACGCTCCAGTCGCGGATGCGGGTGGCCTCGCTCAAAATGTGCTTCGTGTTGTTGCTGAGCTCGACGACCTCGTCGAAGAACGCGCCGTAGTCCTTGCCCGACGCCTGGAATACCGACTTCTCCACGACGACGCCCACCGACGTGATGCCCTCGTAGATCGGGATCTGCCACACCCAGCCGCGCTCGATCGGCAGGAAGTGCACGTGGATGTAGTCCTTGGTCTCCTCCGACGGCGGCTTGACGTCGCTGAACCACGAGTACACGGCCATCTGGTCGAACTGACCGTCCTTCTCCCACAGCCCGAGCTGCTTGCCGAGCAGGCCGCGGCGGCCGCTCGCGTCCACGACGTAGCGCGCGCTGAAGTCGACCTCGGTGTCCAGGAACCGGACACGGACGCCCGTGGCCCTGCCCTGCTCGTCCATGTTCACGGACAGGACGTTCGCGCCCTGGATGACGCGGGCACCCAGCAGGGACGCGTGCTTCAGGAGCTCGCTGTCGAAGCGCGCGCGGTCGACGTGGTACGTGTAGTCCTGGTTGATGTTCTCCATCGGGGCGTCGGCGAAGGTCACGACGACCTCCGAGCCGACGTTGCCCTTGAAGCCCGTCCAGGTCGCGCCCGGCTTCGGCACCCAGCCGTAGTCGCCCATCTTGTCCCAGAACCCGATGTCCTCGAGCACGCGGTTGGTCGCGGGCACGAGCGACTCCCCGACGTGCTCGCGCGGGTGGATGTCGCGCTCGAAGAGCGCCACGCGATAGCCGTTCATCGCGAGGTAGGAGCTCATCGCGGAGCCGGCGGGGCCGCCCCCGATCACGATGACGTCGGCGTCATACCGGTCGTTGCTGGAGCCGTTCGTGCTGGTCACAGGGCTTCCCTTCGGTCGTGGACGGCGGGCGGCGCTCAGAGGGTTCGAATATACGAAGTTTGCTTCCCACGTTCAATACGCCGGATGGCGGCGGCTCGGCTACGTCGAACGGACGAGGCGGCTCAGAAACGGGGCGTCTCGCGATACGTGCCGAACACCTCGGCGAGCGCACGCACGATCTCGCCCTCGGTACAGTCGGCGCGCGCGCAGTCGACGATCGGCTCGATCAGGTTCGCGTCGGTGGCCGCCAGCCGCGTGAGCTCGGCGAGAGCACGCTCCGCGGCATCGGCGTCCCTCGCGGCGCGCAGATCGCGTACCCGCTCGACCTGCCTTCGCTCCACCTCTGAGCCGATCTCGAGGATGTCGATCTCGCCGTCCCGGTGGTCGACGAACCTGTTCACGCCGACCTTCACGAGGTCGCCGGCCTCCGCGCGCTGCTGCTCTCGGAAGGAGGCGTCGGCGATCTCCTGCTGGAACCACCCCTGCTCGATCCCCTCCAGCACGCCCTCGAGCATCGAGCCCGATCCCATCCGGTCGATCTCCGCAAAGATCTCCTCCGCGCGCTCCTCGAGGCGATCGGTGAGCGACTCGACGAAGTACGAGCCGCCGAGCGGATCGATTACGTCGGGCACGCCGGTCTCGTACGCGATCACCTGCTGCGTCCGCAGCGCGATCTTCGCCGCCTCCTCGGTGGGAAGCGCGAGCACCTCGTCGAGCGCGTTCGTGTGCAGTGACTGCGTGCCGCCCAGGACGCCTGCGAGCGCCTCCACGGCGGTGCGCACGATGTTGTTCATCGGCTGCTGGGCCGTGAGCGAGACGCCGGCGGTCTGCGTGTGGAAGCGCAGGCGGGTGGCCTCGTCGTCGGTGGCGCCGTAGCGGTCGCGCAGCCAACGCGCCCACACCCTCCGCGCCGCGCGGTACTTCGCGATCTCCTCGAAGAAGTCGATGTGCGCGTTGAAGAAGAACGACAGACCCTGGGCGAACGCGTGCACGTCGAGCCCGCGCGAACGGCCGAGCTCGACGTACGCGAACCCGTCCGCGAGCGTGAACGCGAGCTCCTGTGCGGCCGTCGCGCCGGCCTCGCGGATGTGATAGCCGGACACGCTCACGGGATGCCATCGCGGCACGCGTTCGGCGCAGAACGCCATCAGGTCGCCGATCAGCCGCAGGTGCGGACGCGGCGGGAAGATCCACTCCTTCTGCGCGATGTACTCCTTGAGGATGTCCGTCTGCAATGTGCCGTCGAGCTGCGACCACTCGACGCCCTGGCGCTCCGCGGTCGCGAGGAAGAACGCGAACGCCACCACCGCCGGCCCGCTGATCGTCATCGACGTCGAGATGTCGGCGAGTGGGATGCCGTCGAAGAGCTGCTCGAAGTCGCGAAGCGAGTCGGTCGCCACGCCGCACCGCCCGACCTCGCCTTCCGAGCGAGGGTCGTCGGAGTCGAGGCCCATGAGCGTGGGCATGTCGAACGCCACCGACAGCCCACCTTGGCCCTGCTCGAGCAGGAACCGGTAGCGAGCGTTCGTCTCGGCGGGCGTGCCGAAACCCGCGAACTGCCGCATCGTCCAGAGCCGGCCGCGATACATCGTGGGATACACACCGCGCGTGAACGGATACGCGCCGGGTTCGCCGAGGGCACGCTTCGGATCCCAGCCGTCGAGATCCGCCGCCGTGTACACGGGCTGCAGCGGTTCGCCGGAGAGAGTCGAGACCTCGCGATCGGGTTCGGGCATCCTCGTCGCTCCTCGCGGTCCTACAAGGCGGTCGTGATCCGTTCGGCCAGGATAGCCGCGACGCGGTACGGATCGGTGCGCCGCTCCGCGAGGTCGTCCGCGAGACCCGGATCGGCCCGCAGGACTTCGGCCGCGCGCCCACGGTGACGCTCGGCGGCGAGAGCTTCGACCTCGCGCAGCAGCCGCTCCCGGCGGCGTTCCGCGAGCTCCCCCGTCGCCGAGAGGTGCTCGCGATGTTGCTCGATCGCGTCCCAGACCTCTTGCACGCCCTGTCGTTCCGTCGAGGTCGCGGTGATGACGGGGGGCGACCACGCGCGCGGCGAGCCCATCTGCAGCATCTGGCGCAGGTCGCGCACGGTGTGACCGATCCCCTCGCGGTCGGCCTTGTTCACGACGAAGGCGTCGGCGACCTCGAGGATGCCGGCCTTCGCCATCTGCACCGCGTCCCCCCAGCCCGGCGCGAGCACGACGACGGTCGTGTCGGCCTGCGCGGCCACCTCGACCTCGGACTGCCCCACGCCGACCGTCTCGAGGACCACGAACGTGTAGCCCGCCGCGTCGAGGATCCGCACGGCCTCCGGCGCCGCGAGCGCCATGCCGCCGAGGTGCCCGCGGGTCGCCATCGACCGGATGAACACGCCCGGATCGGTCGCGTGCTCCTGCATCCGCACGCGGTCGCCGAGGAGCGCGCCGCCGGTGAAGGGCGACGTGGGGTCGACCGCGAGCACCGCGACCGTCTGCTCACGCGCGCGCGAGATCCGCACGAGCTCGGCGGCAAGGGTCGACTTCCCGACCCCCGGGGCGCCCGTGAGCCCGATCGTGGCGGCGTTCCCGGTGCGGGGGAACACGCCGGCGGAGACGGCCTCCAGCTCGGGCGCGCCGTCTTCGACGAGCGAGATCGCCCGCGCGACGGCGCGAGGCTCGCCGGCGACGATCCCGTCGACGAGCGCCGCGACGTCCACGGACGGAACCCTAGCCCTCGCCGGGTTGGGGGGGCGGCATCGGGGGGCGCGCGGACGCCCCGAACTCAGCGCTCTCGGCGGGGGCCGCGCCCGGCATCGCCTGCAGGGCGTCGCGGAGCGACCGGCAGTAGTCGCGCTGCGCGATGACGGCGGGATCGTCGCCCATCGCGACGCGCGATCGCACCATCGCGAGGTTCACCTGCTCCCGCTGCAAACGTGCGAGCAACGACGCCGCGCGGTCACCCGCGCGAGCCTTCATCTCCCGCCGCGCGGCCCGCCGGCGCCTCGGCTCGGCGAGCGCGGCCAGTTCGTCGGGCGAGATGCCGATCGCGCCCACCTCGTCCGCGAGCGCCGTGCGAAGCCAACGCTCCTCGCGGCGGCGGGCAAGCATCACGGCCGCCACGACGAACCCAAGCAGCGGCAGGCCCTTCACGGCCGCCGCGAGCGGGATCAGCAGCCAGTCGGCGCCGGTCCACGGAGGGGACGGGAACAGGTCGAGGAAGGGCGAGTTCCAGAGGAAGTGGCCGAGCACGGCGAGGCCCGCGAGCCCGGCCGCGACCTTCAGCCGTTTCTCGCGAGGCGTCACCTCCCGGCGCGACACGTAGTAGCCGATCCCCATCCCCACGAGTCCCGTGTACAGCACGTGCGAGTACAGGCCGCTCGCGACGACCCGCAGGAAGAACCCACGCAGCACCTCCTGCGTCGTGCCGCCGAAGACGCCCACGAAGTAGAAAACGTCCTCCACGACCGCGAACCCCAAGCCGCAGAGCGCGCCGTACACGAACCCGTCCATGACGTCGTCGAGCTCGCTTCGCGCGATCAGGTAGATCATCACGACGCCGAGGCCCTTGAAGGTCTCCTCCACCAGCGGCGCGGTGAGCGCCGCCGTCCACCGTGCGGCGAACTCGGGCCCCCCGATGCGAGCGACCACCAGGCCCCATCCGACGTTCGCGAGCGCCGAGAGGGTCGTGGCGGCGACCGCGCCCCACAGGAGCGCTCCCAGGAGCAGCGACGGCGGCTCGCGCTCGTAGAGGTCGAGGAAGTACACGACGAGGAAGACCGGCAACGCGTACAGCAGGAGCAGCCCCCACGAGAGCGCCCAGCCGGCCGGGGAGATCCGGCGGAACACGCTCTGCTGCCCGATCGCCACGATGCCGGTGACGACGAGGATGACCGCGTAGAGCCAGAACGCCGGCTCGCGCGGGCGGAAGAGCGTGCCCCGCTGGGCGACGCGCGGTCGCCTCGGCATCGAGAGACTCATACGACGAACCCCGCGGCGTCTTCCATCGCGTGGACGTCGCCGAGGATGAACTGCAGGATCCCCTCCGGCGCGAACGCGTCGAAGATCACGCCGACGCCCTGGGGGGTCACGACCACGGTCAGCTCCCCCTCGACGGAGATGCCCGACGGCGCGAAGTCGCCGACGTACGTGAGCCGCACCGAATGCATCCCCGAACCGAGCGTCACGTCGTGGATGTTGCGGGAGACCGTGAACCGGGAGAGCTGAGACGAGAGCTTGCTGAGGTACGACTTCGCCAGCTCGAGCGGCGAGAACGGCGCCACGTTTCGTATGGCTACGATCGCGAGGTTCCCGTTGCCGCGCGTGAGCTGATCGATCCATCCGCCGTCCCCCAATCCCTCGATCCCGAGCGGCACCGGACCGGAGCGCGACACCTCCCAGCCGGACAACGGCCGAACTTCCAGACCGAGAGGGTTCTCCACGGGCGGGCCAGCCGGCTCCGAGAGCGCCGCCGCGATCAGGTAGCCGCCGAACACGACGAATGCGATCACACCCAGGAGGGCCGCGAGCGGCCACCATCGCCGCTCCGGTCGCGTCGACGCCGGCAGCAGGTCGGGACGCGCGGGCTGCTGGACGCGGCGATCCATCAGCGCACCGAGAGCAGCAGGGTCAGCCGGGCGAGCCGGACGGGATGCGACATCATTCCGCCGATGCGGACCCGGCGGGTGAGCACGTCGCCGAGCACCGCCCGGCCTTGCTTCGAGAACGCATCCGGGAGCCCGAAGCGCAGCGGCGCCGTCGTGAGCTCGAGGAGCTTGTCGGAGTCGGCCACGATCCGGAGGTGCGCGGCGCGAGTGCCGTCGGCCACGAGCACCCGCCCGGGCTCGAGCTGAAGGGTCACCGATACCCCCGCGTCGCGCGCCGCGATCGACGCCACCGCGGGGCGCAGCAACCTCGAGCGCGACGGGTCGCGCTCGAGGTTCTGCTCGATCAGCCCGCCGAGCATGGCGCCGAGCCCGGAGGGCTCGGCGTCGGCGTACTGCACGGTCACGGCGCCAGCACCACCTTCATCGCCTCGCGCCGGTCGAACAGCTCGTAACCCCGCGGGGCGTCCTCGAGCGAGAGCCGGTGCGAGATCACCGGGAGCGGATCGATCCGCCCGGCCTCCACCTCGGACATCGCGCGCTCCCACCACGCGTGCACCGGGCACAGGCCGGTGAACCGAAGGGTGATCGCGCGCGCCCAGAACACGCCGAGCTGCAGCTCGGTCGTCTCTGCGGCGTACAGACCCACGATCACGACGAGGCCGCCGCGGCGAACGAGGCCGACGGCCGTCTCGAACGCCGACGGCGACCCCACGGCGTCCACGGCGACGTCGGCGCCGCGCCCCTCGGTGGCTTCCGCGAGCGCCATCTCCGGATGGCGCCCGCTCGGATCGACGGTCGCGACACCCGATCGCTCCGCGATCGCGCGTCTGGCCGGGTCCGGGTCGATCGCGAACACCGCGGCACCCATCGCGCGGGCCGCCTGCGCGCAGAAATACCCGACCGGGCCGGCGCCGACGACGGCGATCGTGTCGCCGGGCGCGAGGGCCGCGGTGGTGGCCGCGTAATACCCCGTCGTCAGGGCATCGCCGACGAAGAGAGCGTGCTCGTCGTCGACGGCGGCGGGGATCCTCAGCAGGTTCACGTCCGCGACCGGCACACGCGCGCGCTCGGCCTGGGTTCCCGGCAGCGAGCCGAGGAAGGGGCCGCCGCCGAGCATGCGAACGTCCTCGCAGAGCGCCGACTCCCCGCGCCGGCAGAACCAGCAGGCGCCGCACGCGATGTCGAACGCGAGCACGACGCGATCTCCCGGCGCGACCTTCCGTACCGACTCCCCCACGAGCTCGACGACGCCCACCGCCTCGTGGCCCATGACGCCGCCCGGATCGACGGGCGTCTTTCCGTGCAGGTAGTGAAGGTCGCTGCCGCAGATCGAGGCGCGCGTGATGCGAACGACGGCGTCCCCCGGATCCTCGATCACCGGCTCGGGCACGTCCGCGAGGCGAACCCGACCCTCGTCCACGACCACCGCGCGCACGGCGGTTAGGCGGGGACCTCGTCCGGGAACTCGGTCTCGACGGTGCCGGTGAGGCGGACGAGCTCGTTCGCGGCCCGGACGTACCGCACGATCGTCGGCAGGTCGCCCTGCACGCGCAGCTTGCCCTGCATCATGCCCTTCACGGGATCGAGGTCGCCGAGCAGCACGTCCTTCCACCGCGAGTAGGGCGCGCGGATCACGTATCGTGCGGCGGCGCCGTCCTCCGGTCCCACGACGCCACCCGATCGGCACGCGCCGTGCCAGAGGTCCAGGAAGCCCCACACGTCTTCGGGCATCCGCTTGTCGGGCTCGGCCTCGATCACGAACGCGATCTCCCCCTCCCAGGTCGCGGCGGCCTCGCGGTACTCGTCCGACTCGTTGATGGCGCGCGCGAACTCCTTGAACCACGGGTCCGTCGGGAACCGCGCCATGAGTCACCTCCGCCTGGAGTAAATCACAGGAGCCGCAGCGCCCCGAGCCTCAGATCAGGTGGAACACGACGAGCACGGTGACGAGGTTGAACACGGCATGCGCCGCGACGTTTGCGACGAGGGTCCCCCGCCACTCGTACACGGCCGCGAGGCCGAGGCCGAAGAGGCCGATCGACACCTGGAGGAGCACGACGTCGGCGACCGCGCCGGCGCCCGTGTGCAGGAGGCCGAAGAACACGGCCGACCCGATCGCGCCGAGCACGAACCCGTACCGATCCCGGATGGCGCGAAAGAGCAGACCCCGAAACAGGAGCTCCTCGGTGACCGGCGCGATCACGACGGCGGCTACGACGAACGCCACAGCTCCCCATCCGTGGATGTCGTTGCCGATCTGGTCGGCCGGCTCCACCACATGGCCGGTCGCGGACCTGAAGAGCGGTTGCACGACGTTCGTGACGATGATGCTGAGCGCGAAGAGCAGCCCGAGCCCGGAGAGCACGCCGATCGCGGCCTCGCGCGCGACCCCCGCAAGCTTGGGCAGACCGACGACGCGAAGCCATCCGGGATGCCGGGCACGCATCCACAGCACGAGCACGACGAGCGTCACGAGCTCCGCCACGCCCGTCGCGAGGAAGTCGACCGAGCCGGAGGCCACACCCGGGTTCGGCTTCTCCCCGAACGCGGCGTAGACGAGCGCCGCGGGGATGCTTCCGAGCAGGAACGCACCGATCCCGAGGCCCACGATCTCGTACCACTTCCACGTCGCGCGAGGGCGGTCGGGCGCGGGGGGCGGCAGGGACCGCGCCGGCACGAGGTCGGGGCGGGGAGGGATCGCGTGCATCACGCCATCATCCCGGGCGGATCGAGCAGCGACACGTACAGGATGCCGGCGAGGCCGCTGCCGAACCCGAGTCCGAGCGCGGCCGCGCCGGAGTCGTTCACGACGTACGCGACGACGCTCGCCGCGAGGATCGTGAGGAGGGCGTCGCGCCAGGCGGGCCGGCGCTCGAACGTCGGACGCAGCGCCGGGGGCGGCCGGAGGACCGCGAGCAGGCAGAGCGGCACGCCGACGACGGGGATCAGCGCGAACGGGTTCCGCGCGATGAGGTCGAACCCCACCTGAAGGCGGTGCACGAACGAGTCGAGGATCCCGCCGGACTCGCCTTCGACGAACCGCGTGATATGCGTAGGGGAAGAGGCCAGGAATCGGTGCGCCGCAAGGACGACGGCCGTACCGGCAGCGACCATGCCGGCGGTCCACACGACCGCGCGTGCACCGAGCCGGCCGGTTGACCGGACGCCGTACCAGAGCCCGGCCGCCGCGAAGATCGTCACGGAGCCGCCCAGGTTCGAACCCGTCCACGGGAGACCGGCGAACAGGCCGGCCGCCACCACGAGGGCCGTCCCGACAACCGGGCGATCGACGACCGCCGCAGCGTAGACCGCTGCGCCCATCACGAGCCCGACGTACGCGTTCGGCAAGCCGAAGAACCGCCCGCCGTCCAGCTGCGAGCCGCCCAGGAACGGCGTGAGCGCCGCCGTCCAGCCGAGGGCCGACTCAACGACGAACATCGCGAGCACGGCAGCGCCCGCCGCGGCGGCGGCCGTAACGGGACCTCGCGCGCGTTCGACCGGCACGAATGCGAGCGTGCCGGCGATCGTGGCCGCGACCACGAACGGCACCACCGTCGCGTACGACAAGCTCGGGAGGTGTCCCGCCAGGAGCAGGGCGGTCGCGAACGGGATCACGCTGAAGGCCACCCAGGCCGCGATCGACCGGACGCGCCCGTGGGTCCTCGACCGGAGCGTGAGGATGCCGAACAGTCCGATCGCGACGAAGTAGATCCCGGCCGCGGCCTGGAGGGGTACGGTCATCCGCCGGTTTGCGAGGTAACGCTCGTGGAGCTCGAACGGGGCCGGCGCGGTTGTGAAGCTGATGATCGGCCGATCGCCGTGCTCCTTGTTCGCATCGAACGCGAACTCGATCGTCGGGAGCACGTCGGCGGAGACCACGACGCCGTCGCGGCGCGTCGAGGGGGAGGTGAGCGCGCTGAGTTGGTCGGCTGCTGGCGGCGGGCCGGTCGCCGCGTCGACGAGCGTCGTCACCGGCCCCTCCGCCATGACGAACCCAAGGAGGTCGTCCTTCCGACTCCGCATGGCCCCGGAGGGCGAGGACGTCGCCGCGATCACCAGCGCGCGCTGCTCCTTCGGGATCATCGCAAGGACGCTGGAGATCGCGTCGCCTGCGGCCCCGAGAGACGCTTCTCGGCCGGATCCGTCGGGAACCTCGCCGAGGAGGTACACGTTCATCGGAAGGTCGCCGGCCCCCGAAAGCGCACCCCGCAACGGCGTCCTTGCGGACAGGAGCGCGGCCCCGCCCTCGCCGGCGAGCCCACGGACCTCGGGGATCGACAGCAACTCCTCGAACGACGCCCCGTCGAGCAGGAAGACGACCGCGGTCTGATCCACGATCGGCTTGGTCAACCCTTCTGCAGGGAGGGTCGCGATGCCGACGAGCACGAGAGTCGCGAGGACGCCGGCGGCGCGCCGCGTCACGGCGCCGCCGGCGAGAGCTCCCGCTCCCTTTGGACCTCGGCGCCGAGCGACGCGAGCTTCTCTTCGAAGTCCTCGTACCCGCGGTCGACGTGGCTCATGTCGGTGACCTCGGTGACGCCCTCGGCCGCGAGCCCCGCGAGCACCATCGCCGCGCCCGCGCGGATGTCGAGCGCGCGCACGGACGCGGCGGAGAGCCGGGGCACCCCACGGATGACGGCATGGTGTCCCTCCGTGCGAATGTCGGCGCCCATGCGGACGAGCTCGCCCACATACAGGAACCGTCCCTCGAACACGTTCTCCGTCACGATCGACGTGCCCTCGGCGATCGCCAGCATCGCGAGCAGGATCGGCTGGAAGTCCGTGGCGATGCCCGGGTAGGGCAGCGCCACGAAGTCGACCGCGCGCGTGCGCGCGGGGCCGCGCACGCGGAGCCCTCCTTCGGCCACCGAGACCTCCGCGCCGGCGTCGGTGAGCTTTGCGAGAAAGAGCTCCATATGCTCGGGTCGCGCGTTCTCGATCGTGACGTCGCCCTCGGTCATCGCGGCCGCCGCCGCCCAGGTGCCCGCCTCGATGCGGTCCGGCACCGACGTGTGCTCGGCCGGTGCGAACGCCCGCACGCCCTCGACGTGGATCGTGCTCGACCCGGCACCCTCGATGCGAGCGCCCATCGAGACGAGGAAGCTCGCGACGTCGGCGACCTCCGGCTCGCGCGCCGCGTTGTCGATCACGGTGGTCCCGCTCGCGCTCACCGCCGCGAACAGCAGATTCTCCGTCGCCGTCACGCTCGGGTAGTCGAGCGTGATCATCGCGCCGTGCAGGTCGTCGGCCTCGGCCACCAGGAACCCGTGCTCGGCGTGGATGACCGCACCCATCCGCTCCAGCCCTCGCACGTGCAGGTCGACCGGGCGGGCGCCGATCTCGTCGCCGCCGGGCAGCGAGACCCGGGCACGCCCGCATCGGGCGAGCAGGGGGCCGAGCACGACGATCGACGCGCGCATCTGGCGAACGAGCTCGTCGGGCGCCTCGACCTCGTGGACCTCCGTGGCGTCGAGCTCGGCCACGCCGTCACGCAGCCGCACCCGCATGCCGAAGTGCTCGAGCATGTCGGCCATCACCGCGGCGTCCCGGATCCGGGGGACGTTGCGCACCACGCTCTTCCCGGGAGCGAGCAGGGATGCCGCCATGAGCTTCAACGCGGAGTTCTTCGCGCCCGCAACCCGCACGGAACCCTCGAGGCGCGCGCCACCGGACACCAGCAACCGATCCATGGCCCTCGATTCTAGGCGGAACACCCCTTCGACCTGCGGAGATGCCATGGAGTTCCCGTCGCGGCGGGTCTCCTGGGTTCAGCCCGCGATCGACAGGCGGGCGCTCGCGCGCTGCAGCTCGGCGGTCGCGGCCTCGACTTCCGCCTCGGCTTCTCCCGCGTCGCGAAGTCGCGCCTCGGCCTGTTCCTTGCGCGCTCGGGCGGCCGTCGCATCGATCTCCGACGCCATCTCCCCCGACGTCGCGAGCACGTCGGCGCGGGTGATGCCCTCCTCGGTGGACACGTGCAGGAAGCCCCCGTCGACCACCGCCATCTGGGGTTCGCCGGCGAAGATCCGCAGCGGTCCGATCGCGAGCCGGATCAGGAGCGGGGCGTGACCCCCGAGGATCCCGACCTCGCCGTCCACGCCGCGCGCGACGATCATCTCGGCCTCCCCCGACCAGACCTCGCGCTCCGGCGTGACGACGTGAACCTCCACGGGCACGGGCTACGCGGCCTCCATCTGCTTCGCCTGCTCGACGGCCTCCTCGATGCCACCGACGAGGAAGAACGCCTGCTCGGGAAGGTGGTCGTACTCGCCCTCGGCGAGCCCGTTGAACGACTCGATCGTCTCCGCGATCGGCACGTACTTCCCAGGAATGCCGGTGAACTGCTCGGCGACGAAGAACGGCTGCGACAGGAACTTCTGGATCTTCCGCGCGCGGGACACGATGACCTTGTCCTCCTCGGACAGCTCGTCGATGCCGAGGATCGCGATGATGTCCTGCAGGTCCTTGTAGCGCTGCAGGATCTCCTGCACGCGGCGCGCGACCCGGTAGTGGTCCTCCCCCACGTAGCGTGCGTCGAGGATGCGCGAGGTGGAGTCCAGCGGGTCGACGGCCGGGTAGATCCCGAGCGAGGCGATGTCGCGCGAGAGCACCGTGGTCGCGTCGAGGTGTGCGAACGCCGAGTGCGGCGCCGGGTCGGTGATGTCGTCCGCCGGCACGTAGATCGCCTGCAGGGACGTGATCGAACGGCCCTTCGTGGACGTGATGCGCTCCTGCAGCTCGCCCATCTCGTCGGCGAGCGTGGGCTGGTACCCCACCGCGGAGGGCATCCGGCCGAGCAGCGTCGAGACCTCGGAGCCCGCCTGCGTGAAGCGGAAGATGTTGTCGACGAACAGCAGCACATCCTTCCGCTCGACGTCGCGGAAGTACTCCGCCATCGTGAGCGCGGAGAGCGCCACGCGCAGCCGCACACCGGGTGGCTCGTCCATCTGCCCGAACACGAGCGCGGTCTTCTCGATCACGCCGGACTCGGTCATCTCGAGGAAGAGGTCGTTGCCCTCGCGGGTGCGTTCGCCCACGCCGGCGAACACCGAGACGCCGCCGTGCTGCTCGGCCTGACGGCGGATCATCTCCTGGATGATCACGGTCTTCCCCACACCGGCGCCGCCGAACATGCCGATCTTGCCGCCCTGCACGTACGGCTCCAGCAGGTCGATGACCTTGATGCCGGTCTCGAGCATCACGGACTTCGGCTCGAGCTCGTCGAACGGCGGCGAGTCGCGATGGATCGGCCAGTGGTCACTCGGGTGCACGTTCGACATGTCGGTGTCGAGGGGTTCGCCCAGAACGTTGTACACGTGTCCGAGCACGCCCTCCCCGACGGGGACGGTGATGGGCGAGCCGGTGTTCTCGACGGGCGCCCCCCGGACCATCCCATCGGTCGGCTTCAGCGCGATCGAGCGCACCTGCGACTCGCCGATGTGCTGCGCCACCTCGCACGTGATCGTCGTCGTCTGCCCACCGAGCTCCACGTCGATGCGGAGCGCGGTGTTGATCTCCGGAAGCTCCGACGGCGGGAACTCGACGTCGACGACCGGACCGATCACGCGTACCACGCGGCCCTGGGACGCTCCGTTGCCTTCAGCCATGTCTATCCCTCCGATGACGCGGCCAGGGCTTCCGCCCCGCCCACGATCTCGCTGATCTCGGTGGTGATCTCGTCCTGGCGGGCTCGGTTCGCCTGCCTCGTGAGGATCTTGATGAGGTCCTCCGCGTTGTCGGTCGCGGCCTTCATCGCGCGCCGGCGAGCCGCGTTCTCCGACGCCGCCGACTCGAGCAGCGCCGCGTACACCTTGGTGACCACGTACTGCGGCAACAGGTGGTCGAGGATCTCCGCCGGCTCGGGCTCGAAGAGGTACTCGGCGTGCACGGCCCTCGGCCCGGTGCCCGAGATTTCCTCGGCGGCGATCGGCAGGAACCGCTGCTTCGTCGCGCGCAACGTGAACGCCGACCGGAAGTCGGTGTACGCACAGTGGAGCTCGTCGATCTCGGCCTCGGCGAAGTCCGAGATGAGCGCGCGCCCGATCTCCTCGGCCTTCTCGTAGGGCGGCACCTCGCTGAAGCCCTGCCACGTCGCGCGCGCGGGGACCCCGCGGAAGCGGAAGTAGCCCACGCCCTTCTTGCCGCACACGTATACGACCGGCTCGACCCCGCGCGAGCGCACCGACGCAAGCAGCTCCTCCGCCACCTTGAGGACGTTCGCGTTGTACGAGCCCGCGAGCCCTCGATCCGAGGTCATGATCAGCACCCCGGCCCGCGAGGCCGCGTCGCGCTCCTCGAGCAGCGGGTGCGCCACGGCACCCGTCTGGCGCGCGATGTCCTCCATCGCGCGGGTGAGCTGCACGGCGTACGGGCGCGAGGCCTCGACGCGCTGCTGGGCGCGCACGATGCGCGAGGACGCGATGAGCTCCATCGCGCGCGTGATCTTCTTCGTCGACTGGACCGAGCGGATCCGGCGACGGACGACGCGGAGCTTCGCGCCCATCTACTCGCCGGCCGCGCCTTCCTCGGCCTCGTCCACCGACGACATGCGGTCCCAGCCCACGTCGGGCTTCACCTCGTCGGGCGGCGTCGTCCTGCCGATCCCCGACTCCGACCCTCCCGCCTCGCCCGTGGGCACGAAGCTCGCCTTGAAGTCCTCGAGCGCGGTCGCGAGCGCGGCCTCGGTCTCGTCGGACAGATCGCCCGTCGAGCGGATCGCCTGCAGGACCTCGGCGTGCCGCGTGTCGAGGAACTCGACGAACCCGTCCACGAACCGCTTCGCGTCCTCGACCGGGTAGGCGTCGAGGTGTCCGCCCGTGACGGTGGAGATCGCGACGATCTGCCGCTCCACGGGGTACGGCCGGTATTGGGGCTGCTTCAAGATCTCCACCACGCGCGCGCCGCGCGAGAGCTGCTGCTGGGAGGCCTTGTCGAGCTCGGACCCGAACTGCGCGAACGCCTCGAGCGCTCGGTATTGCGCGAGGTCGAGGCGCAGCCGTCCGGCGACCTTCTTCATGCCTTTGACCTGCGCGTTGCCGCCGACGCGCGACACCGACACGCCGACGTTGATCGCGGGCCGGACCCCGGAGAAGAACAGCTCCGACTCGAGGTAGATCTGCCCGTCGGTGATCGAGATGACGTTCGTGGGGATGTACGCCGAGATGTCACCGCCTTTGGTCTCGATGATGGGCAGAGCAGTGAGCGAGCCGGCCCCGAGCTCATCGGCGAGCTTCGCCGCGCGCTCGAGCAACCGGGAGTGCAGGTAGAACACGTCGCCCGGGTACGCCTCGCGGCCGGGGGGGCGCCGCAGGAGCAGCGACAGCGTGCGATACGCCGTGGCCTGCTTCGACAGGTCGTCGTACACGATGAGCGCCGAATCCCCCTTGTACATCCAGTGCGTGCCGATCGCCGCGCCGGCATACGGGGCGATGTACTGGAACGGCGCAGGGTCCGAGGCGGACGCGTTGATCACCACGGTGTACTCGAGTGCGTCGTTCTCGCGGAGGGTCTCGACGATCTCGGCCACCGTGGAGGCCTTCTGCCCCACGGCGACGTAGATGCACTTCACGGCCCTGTCGGTGCCCCAGTTCTCGCGCTGCGCGATGATCGCGTCGACGGCGATCGCCGTCTTGCCCGTCTGCCGGTCACCGATGATCAGCTGCCGCTGGCCGCGCCCGATCGCGGTCATGGCGTCGATCGCGATGATGCCCGTGTAGAGCGGCTCCTTCACCGGCTGGCGCGACACCACGTTCGCGGCCTGCACCTCGAGGTTGCGGTTGTCCTCCGCGGTGATCGGGCCCTTCCCGTCGACAGGCCGGCCGAGGGCGTCGACGACGCGGCCGAGGAACCCGTCCCCCACCGGCACCGACAGGATGCGCCCCGTCTGCTTGACGGCGTCGCCCTCCTCGATGTGTGACGACTCACCGAGGATGATGCAGCCGATCACGTCCTCGTCCAGGTTGGAGGCGACGCCGAGCACTCCGCCCGGGAACTCCAGCAGCTCGTTCGCCATCGCGCGGGGCAGGCCCTGTACGCGCGCGATGCCGTCGCCCGTCTCGATGACGCGGCCGACCTCCCCCCGATCGACGGAGGGGGTCCAGCTCTCCACGTTGCGGCGGAGGGCCTCGGCGATGCTCGTGGGGTCAAGGCTCGTCGTCAT
>DATBIS010000032.1:0-8380 GCA_036556805.1 Actinomycetota bacterium
ATGGTCGAGCGCGCGCGCCCGCAGGTGTGGGACGTGCTCGAAGAGGTCATCCGGGAGCACCCCGTCCTGCTGAACCGCGCCC
The DNA here is from genome assembly GCA_036556805.1 of Actinomycetota bacterium. GTDB lineage: Bacteria > Actinomycetota > UBA4738 > UBA4738 > HRBIN12 > DATBIS01. Next base: position 83 of record DATBIS010000032.1, read on the forward strand.
CGACGCTGCACCGACTCGGCATCCAGGCCTTCGAGCCGGTGCTGGTCGAGGGCAAGGCCATCAAGATCCACCCGCTCGTCTGCCAGGCGTTCAACGCCGACTTCGACGGCGACCAGATGGCCGTGCACGTGCCGCTGTCGGCCGAGGCGCAGGCCGAGGCCCGCATCCTCATGCTCTCGACGAACAACATCCTGTCGCCCGCGCACGGCCGGCCGATCGCCGTGCCCACCCAGGACATGGTGCTCGGGATCTACTACCTCACCTACGGCGTCGAGGACGGGGAGAAGGACGAGGATCTGCCGGTCTTCGGCTCCACGAACGAGGCGCTGCTGGCGCTCGACCGCGGCTACTCCTTGCACGCGCCGGTTCGCATCCGGCTGCAGGGCAAGGCCCTCCCGCCCGAGCTGGTGCCGGAAGGATGGGACGCCGAGGACGGCCGCACGCCCACGATCCGCACGACGATCGGGCGGGTGATCTTCAACAACGCGTTCCCGGACGACTATGAGTTCCACAATCAGCACGTGCTGAAGGGCGACGTGGGCCGGTTCGTCGACGAGACCGTGCACCGGTACGACCGCGCGGTGGTCGAGGAGATCCTCGACAACCTCAAGAACCTTGGGTTCCACTTCGCGACCCGTGCCGGCGTCACGCTGGGCGTCGAGGACGTCACGACCCCGTCGGACAAGCCCAAGATCCTCGACGAGCACGAGCGCCGGGCTTCGAAGGTGGAGACGCAGTACCGCAAGGGCATCATCACCGACGACGAGCGTCGCCAGGAGCTCATCGAGATCTGGACCCAGGCGACCGACGAGGTCAAGGACGCGATGGAGTCGAAGTTCACCCCGACGAACCCCATCTACATGATGGCGAACTCGGGCGCCCGCGGGAACATCATGCAGATCCGTCAGCTGGCCGGCATGCGCGGCCTGGTGGCGAACCCGCGGGGCGAGATCATCCCGCGGCCGATCAAGTCGAACTTCCGCGAAGGTCTGTCCGTGCTCGAGTACTTCATCTCGACGCACGGCGCGCGGAAGGGCCTCGCCGACACGGCCCTCCGAACGGCGGACTCGGGCTACCTCACTCGACGCCTCGTCGACGTGGCGCAGGAGCTCATCGTGCGCGAGGACGACTGCGGCACCGACCGCGGCGTGCCGGTGACGGTGACCGTGCGCCGTCCCGACGGCACTCGCGTGCGTGGCGCTCACGTCGACACGGGCCTGTTCGGGCGCGTGCTCGCCGAGGACATCAAGGTCGAGGGCAAGAAGGTGGCGCACAAGGGCCAGGAGCTCTCCGACGACGACGTCGAGCACCTCGTGGACGTGGGCGTCGACCTTGCGCACGTCCGCTCCGTCATCACCTGCGAGGCCGAGATCGGCGTCTGTGCGCTCTGCTACGGACGGAATCTCGCGTCGGGGCGCCTGGTCGAGATCGGCGAGGCGGTGGGTATCATCGCCGCGCAGTCGATCGGCGAGCCGGGCACCCAGCTCACGATGCGGACGTTCCACACGGGCGGCGTCGCCGGCGAGGACATCACGCACGGCCTCCCGCGCGTGCAGGAGCTGTTCGAGGCGAGGAAGCCCAAGGGCGAGGCGCAGATCACCGAGCTCTCCGGGTCCGTGTCGGTCGAGGACGACGACGAGAAGCACGTCCGGCGCATCCGCGTCACCGACGAGACCGGCGACATGGTGGAGTACCCGGTGTCGTTCCGGGCCCGGCTCACGGTTGCCGAGGGTGACACGGTCGAGGTCGGCCAGCAGCTCACGGAAGGATCGGTGAACCCGCACGAGAAGCTGCGGGTCGAGGGCGTCATGGCGCTGCAGCTGCACATGGTGGACGAGGTCCAGCAGGTGTACCGCTCGCAGGGCGTGACGATCCACGACAAGCACATCGAGCTGATCGCGCGGCAGATGCTCCGGAAGGTGCACATCATCGAGCCGGGCGACACCGAGTTCCTGCCCGGCGACATGGTGTCGCGCCGCCTGTTCGAGGAGCGCAACGCCGAGATCGTCGAGAACGGGGGCACGCCCGCATCGGCGCGGCCGATCCTGCTCGGGATCACGAAGGCCTCGCTCGCGACGGACTCCTGGCTCTCCGCGGCCTCCTTCCAGGAGACCACGCGGGTGCTCACCGACGCCGCGATCAGCGCGAAGTCGGATCCCCTGCTCGGGCTCAAGGAGAACGTGATCATCGGCAAGCTGATCCCGGCCGGGACGGGCATGGGCCGCTACCGGAACGTCCAGGTGCGGATCAAGCCCGAGGCGATCCCCGAGTACTGGCTCGCGCGGCAGCGCGAGCTCGCGGAGATCAACGCGGCCGAGTCCGGCGAGCCGGTCCCGGTGGGCTCGCTCACGCGGGAGCAGGCCGAGCAGATGCTGGGCGGCGCGGTCACGAAGGCCGACGACTAGCCGCCACGTCACGATGCAAGGGGCGGGGCCGATGGCCCCGCCCCTTGCGTACTTCCTCTGCCCAACGCGGATTAGGCCGAACGCGGCATTGCCCTTCCGAAGGCCGCGGGCCTAAAGTCGAAGCGACCGGGGCGGTTCCGCGCGGCCTCGGTTCGGGCGCGCGCTGCAGCGTTGCGCCCGGAGGCCCCCGACACGCGGATTCGAGCGACGCCGTGTCTCGGGCTCCCTCTTCGCGCGCGGGGAAAAGAGGGGATTCGATGCATCGACCGAAGCGAAGGTCGGCGATCGCGTCCGTATCCGTGCTCGCCGTCGTCCTGTCGCTGGCGTTCGCCGGCGCCGCGGCCGAAGGCGCGCCGGGGAGGCTCGCCACGGCGACGAAGGCGCCGGTGAAGTTCGTGCAGCGCACCCCAACGCTCCGGAGCCTCGCCAAGGCGAACGCCGCGGCGACCTCCTCGTTGAGCGGAGACTTCGGCGATAAGGCCGAGCTGCCGTACCTCGACGCCAAGGAGCCCAGGGAGCAGGAGTTCGGCGTCGAGGGCGACGGGGCCGGCGACCACCTCCCGGGCGACGTGCCGGTCACGGTGGTGAACGCCACGCATGCGCACAACGGGTGGCAGGGGCTCAATCACTTCGACAGCCGCTACTCCGACAACGGCAACCAGTTCTCCGGCGAGCCGCCCGACCAGGGTCTCTGCGCCGGCAACGGGTTCGTGTTCGAGATCGTGAACTCGGTCGTGCAGGTCTACACGACCGACGGCACGGCGCTCCTGCCGGGCGACCCGTTCTTCCCCGGCACGGAGCCCGTCGGGCTCTCGGAGAACCAGTTCTTCGGCGTCGAATCGGCGTTCATTCGCCCGTCGGGACCGTTCGGGCCGAACCTCTTCGACGTCACGTGCCTCTACGACGCGCCCACCGGGCGCTGGTTCGTGATCTCGGACGAGCTCGATCTCGATCCGGCCACGGCGGCCCTCACCGGTGGCACCCACATCTACTTCGCCGTGAGCACGTCCTCGGACCCGACAGGTTCCTGGAACATCTACATCATCGACACGCAGAACAACGGCCAGAACGGCACCCCGGACCACGGCTGCAGCGGCGGCTTCTGCTTCGGTGACTATCCGCAGACCGGACTCGATGCGAACGGCCTCTACATCACGACGAACGAGTTCGACCTGCTCGGCAACGGCGAGTTCCACGCGGCCCAGCTGTACGCGTTCTCGAAGGCCGACCTCGTCGCGGGCTCAGCGACCCCGGGGAACCAGTACCTGCAGAACGTCACGTCGGCGCTCATCAACGACGTGGCGTACACGATGCAGCCGGCGAACTCGCTCCCGTCCGACTACGACGGCCGCGAGGGCGGAACGATGTACTTCGGGATGTCGTATTCGCCGTACGTGCTCTCGGCGAACCAGCTCGTGCTGTGGTCGCTGTCGAACACGGCGTCGCTCGACTCGGGAGCACCGGACCTCCAGCTGCGGGAGGCCGTCGTGCCCACCGAGGCCTACTCCGCGCCGAACAAGGCCCAGCAGAAGAAGGGCCCGACCCCGCTGCTGAAGTGCATCAACAACTTCGACTGCTTCGGGGACACGTTCCCGCACCAGAAGAGCCCGCTGCCGCTCGACGGAGGGAGCGGCAAGTTCTACGGCTCCTGGCTGCACGATGGCGTCGTGTACCTCACGACCGCCACGGCGATGCGAGGTACCGGCGGCGCGTTCTTCGACGACGAGAACGGCCAATGGAAGCCGATCCGCGAACACATCGGCGTCGCGTACTTCGGCGTGGCGGCCGACGTCTCGAGTTCCGGCCTCGGGGCCTCGCTCACCCAGCAGGGGTACGTGGTGGTGAAGAAGCAGAACCTGATCTACCCGTCGATCGCCGTCGGCGAGGACGGATCGGGCGCGATCGGCGCGACGCTCAGCGGTCCGGGCTTCTACCCGAGTGCCGCGTACGCGCCGTTCGAGGTGGGCTCGGACCCCACGACCCTGCAGGTCGTCCGCTTCGGGAAGGGCCCGAACGACGGCTTCAGCGGGACGGGCGAGGGCGGGTTCCGCCCGCGTTGGGGCGACTACGGGACCGCGACCATCGACCCGGATACCGGCTCGATCTGGCTCGCGAGTGAGTACATCGCCCAGCGATGCGGGATCAACGAGTGGCTCGCGGACTCCACCTGCGGGTTCACCCGGACGCTCTTCGCGAACTGGTCCACCAGGATCACGGAGATCGCCTGACCCGACGGCGGTAGCGAGCGGGGCCGGCCCTTCGGGCCGGCCCCGTTTGCGTGGGAGGATTCCCGGCAGCCGAAGCCCCCGCGCAGGTACCAATGTGACAACGTTCCCACATGGCGCTACGCTCCGCGCGCGTCAAGCTCGGCGGGGGAGCACCTTCCGGTCGAGCCCATCCGCCGACCGGGGCCCTTCGGGGCCTTCGGTCGTTCGGGAGCCTTCCCGTTCGAGCCGAGGAGGAGCCGTCACCCGTCGCAGTTGACACCTCGTGCGTGCGACCTGTAGGTTTGCGGGTCGCGCGCCGGATCGGTCGAGCGTCGGCGCGCCCTGCAAGTTCCGTTTCCGGAGGGGGATCCGAAAAGGGACGCGTTGCCCCATGGCGTCCCTGGGCCGCCGAACAGGCGGTCTCCAACGGATCTACCGTTTGACAAAGGAAGAGCGGCGACGAGAGAGCCATGCCCACGATCCAACAACTCGTGCGGAGCGGGCGGGAACGCCCGAAGACGAAGACGAAGAGCCCTGCGCTGAAGGGATCGCCGCAGCGCCGGGGCGTCTGCACGCGCGTGTACACCACCACCCCGAAGAAGCCGAACTCCGCGCTCCGCAAGGTCGCCCGCGTCCGCCTCACCTCCGGCATCGAGGTCACCGCGTACATCCCAGGGGTCGGCCACAATCTCCAAGAGCATTCGATCGTGCTCGTGCGCGCCGGCCGCGTCCGCGATCTCCCGGGGGTCCGCTACAAGATCGTGCGCGCGGCGCTCGACACCGCGGGCGTGCGGGATCGACGCCAGGGCCGCTCCAAGTACGGGGCGAAGAAGGGCGGCGAGTAATGCCGCGCAAGGGCCCTGCCGTACGCCGCGAGGTCGCCCCCGACCCCGTCTATCAGAACCCGCTGGTCACGCAGCTGATCAACAAGGTGCTGCTGAACGGCAAGAAGACGCTCGCCGAGCGGACCGTGTACCGCGCGCTCGAGATCATCAGCGAGCGCACGGCGAACGACCCCGTCATCACGCTGAAGAAGGCGGTGGAGAACGTCCGGCCCATGCTCGAGGTGAAGTCGCGTCGCGTCGGCGGCGCCTCGTACCAGGTGCCGATCGAGGTGAGACCGGCGCGCGGCACGACGCTCGCGCTTCGCTGGCTCGTGAACTACTCGCGCGCGCGGCGCGAGCACTCGATGGCGGACCGGCTCGTCGCCGAGATCATGGACGCCGCGAACGGGACGGGCACCAGCGTCAAGCGGCGCGAGGACATGCACAAGATGGCGGAGGCGAACAAGGCATTCGCGCACTACCGATGGTGAGCGAAGGAAGTCGTTTCGGCCGGGCCCCGAGCCCGGCCGTTCGTTGGAAGGGGACCGTCTGATGGCCGTCCCTGCGGAGACGATGACCGTGGCGCAGACCGAGCAGGACGTCAAGAAAGCGGGGTCGCAGAAGGAGATGCTCATTCGCGAGTACCCGCTTGCGCGCACGCGGAACATCGGGATCATGGCGCACATCGACGCCGGCAAGACCACGACGACCGAGCGCATCCTCTACTACACGGGCAAGGCCTACAAGATCGGCGAGGTCCACGAGGGCACCGCCGCCATGGACTGGATGGCCCAGGAGCGCGAGCGAGGCATCACGATCACGAGCGCGGCCACCACCTGTCAGTGGAAGGGCCACTGGATCAACCTCATCGACACGCCCGGCCACGTCGACTTCACGGTCGAGGTCGAGCGCTCGCTCCGCGTGCTCGACGGCGCCGTCGCGGTCTTCGACGCCGTGGCGGGCGTGGAGCCGCAGACCGAGACGGTGTGGCGCCAGGCGAACCGGTACGAGGTCCCTCGGATCTGCTTCGTCAACAAGATGGATCGGACCGGCGCCGACTACCCCCGGACGATCCAGATGATGGTCGATCGCCTCGACGCGAACCCGCTCGTGCTGCAGCTTCCCTGGGGGATCGAGGCGAGCTTCCAGGGCGTGATCGACCTCGTCGAGATGAACGCCCACTCCTGGGAAGGCGAGATGGGCGAGGAGTGGAAGGACGTCGAGATCCCGGCCGAGTACCGCGAGGCGGCCGATCGCGCGCGCCACGATCTCTTCGAGAAGCTCGCCGACCACGACGAGGCACTGATGGAGAAGTTCGTCCACGAGGAGGAGCCCACCAAGGAGGAGCTGCGGCGGGCGATCCGAACCGCGACGCTCGACGGCACCGGCGTGCCGGTTCTCTGTGGCTCGGCGTTCAAGAACAAGGGGGTGCAGCCGCTGCTCGACGCGGTCGTGCAGTACCTGCCGTCGCCGCTCGAGGTACCGCCGGTCCAGGGCCACTACCCGGACGACGAATCGAAGCACGTCGAGCGGCCCGCGGACGACCTCGCGCCGTTCTCGGCGCTCGCCTTCAAGATCATGTCGGACCCGTACGTCGGCCGCCTCACCTACCTGCGGGTGTACTCGGGCGTGCTCAAGGCAGGTTCGCACGTCGTGAACGCCACGAAGGATCGGAAGGAACGGATCGGCCGCATCCTGCAGATGCACGCGAACCACCGGGAGGACAAGGACGCGGCCTACACCGGGGACATCGTGGCGGTCGTCGGCCTGAAGCACTCCACGACCGGCGACACCATCTGCGATCCCGCCCATCCGATCGTGCTCGAGGCGATCAGCTTCCCGACCCCCGTGATCTCGGTGGCCGTCGAGCCGAAGACGAAGGCCGACCAGGACAAGCTGGGGAGCGGTCTCGGCAAGCTCGCCGACGAGGACCCGACGTTCGTCGTGAAGTACGACGACGAGACCGGCCAAACGGTGATCTCGGGCATGGGCGAGCTCCACCTCGACATCATCGTGGACCGGCTGCGGCGCGAGTTCTCGGTCGACGCGAACGTCGGCAAGCCACAGGTGGCCTACCGCGAGACGATCCGCAAGGAGGTCCACAAGGTGGACCAGCGGTTCGTGCGACAGACCGGCGGCCGGGGCCAGTTCGCGCACGTCGTCATCGACCTCGAGCCCACCGGCCCGGGGGGCGGCTACGAGTTCATCAACAAGATCGTGGGCGGGAAGATCCCGCGCGAATACATCCCCGCCGTCGACCAGGGCATCCAGGAGGCGCTCGAGTCGGGCGTCGTCGCGGGCTACCCGATGGTGGACGTTCGGGCGACGCTGGGCGACGGGTCCTACCACGAGGTGGACTCGTCGGAGATGGCCTTCAAGATCGCGGGCTCGATGGCGGTGAAGGAGGCCGCGCGCCGGGCCGACCCCGCGCTTCTCGAGCCGGTGATGGAGTTCGAGGTCACGACGCCCGAGGAGTTCATGGGCGAGGTCATGGGCGACGTCACCGCGCGCCGCGGGCGGATCGAGCGCATCGACGAGCGCGGAGGCCAGAAGGCGATCCTCGTCCTCGTGCCGCTTGCGGAGCTGTTCGGCTACGCGACCGAGCTCCGCTCGCGCACGCAGGGACGCGCCGCCCACAGCCCGATGCAACTGCACGCGTACAACGAGGTCCCGGCGCAGATCGCCAAGGAGATCATCGCCCGGGTGACCGGGGAGTAACGGAGGGAACATGGGCAAGCAGAAGTTCGAGCGCAACAAGCCCCACGTGAACATCGGCACCATCGGCCACATCGACCACGGCAAGACCACGCTCACGGCCGCGATCACCAAGCGCCAGGCCGAGAAGGGCCTTGCCGACTTCAC
>DATBIS010000033.1:0-14393 GCA_036556805.1 Actinomycetota bacterium
TCGAGGCCGAGCATCGTCACGACGGGTGTGAGGGACGCCCGGAGCGCGTGCCGGTAGGTGACTTTCCGCTCGGAGATCCCCTTGGCTCGGGCGGTGCGGATGTAGTCCTCGGAAAGGACCTCGAGCATGTTGCCGCGCACCACCCGCGTGTAGAACGCCGCCGAGGTGATCGACAGCGTCAACCAAGCCAAGATGTACTTGCCCGAGATGACCGAGTCCCACAGGCCCTGCCCGATCTCGATGCCGCTAGGTGGCGCCCATCCTAACTTGTAGAAGAAGACATAGAGGAAGATCAATCCGAGCCAGAACGTGGGCGCGGAGACCCCCAGTAAGGCGAACAGCATCCCGGCTCGATCGGCGACCGAACGCCGCTTCACCGCGGAGATGATCCCGATCGGGATGCCCATCAGCAGCCAGAGGATCGCGGCGCCGGCCGTGAGCACCGCCGTGACGGGCAGCCGCTCGGCGATCTCGGACTTCACGGCCTGCTTGTTGCCCCACGAGTAGTAGACCTTCTCGTCGAGCCAGAACCCCGGGAGCGGGATCAGGCCCTTCGCGAATCGCGAGTACTGCACCCAGATCGGCTGGTCGAGACCGAGGTTCTTCCGGATCTGCGCGACGTTCTCGGGGGTCCTCGCCTTGCCGGCGATGCGGACGGCGGGGTCGCCCGGCGGCAGCTTCACGAAGATCAGGAACGTGAGGACGGAGATGATCCAGAGCACGAGCAACATGAACAGCGTCCGCCGGACCAGGTACCGACCCATCGTTCCACGCTCCCGTTCTCAGCGCCGGGCGGAGGCCGCCTCGGCCTCCGCCCGACACCGCATCGTCTTCTGCGTTACCTGGTTCGCTCCTAGCCCGTGTCCGAGACCGCCATGTGATCGACGGCTCCGACGCCGGTGAACTGATCGTAGCTGTAGTTCACGATCCGCGCACCCAGCACGTCGACGTCGTTCGGGAACCGCCTCGGAATCAGCGGAGCGAGCTCCTCCATCGTGTACTTGTCCAGGTCGGCCCAGCACTGGTTCTGCTCGTCACCGATCGGCGTGGCCTGGCAGGCCGTGATCTTGTCGGTGATGTTCGGCAGCGTGTCCGGCACCGTGTACCCGGCCTTCTGCAGCGCTTCCTTGGTGGTGCCCATGAACGAGTAGTTCGACCCGTTCTCACCACCGTCGAGCAGCGGGTAGAAGAACGTGTAGGGGCTCGGGTAGTCCTTGCCCCAACCCGCCTGGCAGAGCACCGTGTGCCCGGCCAGCGTCGAGCACCGCTGGACCAGCGTGTTGTAGTTCAGCGTCTTGATCGTGAGCGTGATGCCGATCGGCTTGAAGCTGTCGCTCATGATCTCGAGCGCCTTGATGGCGTCGTTGTCGTTCGTCACGGCGTAGGCGGTGACGTTGCACGACGGGTCGTCGCACACACCATCCCCGTTCGTGTCGTACTTCGACTGCGCCATCTCGGCCTTGGCCTTCTCGGCGTCACCGCGGCTGTCCGGGGTGGCGTACGGGTCGTAGTCCGCGTTGAGACCACCCATCATGCCGGGCGGCACGAAGTGGCTGGTGATCTCTCCGTTGATCGACCCACCGATCAGGCGGAGCAGGGCGGCCTTGTCGATCGCCCAGTTCAGCGCCTTCCGCACGTGCACGTCGTCCGTCGGCGGCTGGAAGACGTTCAGCCCCGTGTAGGCGATCGCGTCGGCGGGATGCGTGTGGATCCGTTCGGCCTTCACGGGGTCGGACGTGTACGCCTGCTGCGTCGCCGCGGTGATGCCGCAGTCGACGCACCAGTCGACCGCCCCCGCGTCGACCTTGTCGAGGTTGTCCTGGACCTCACCGCCGACCTGGATCTCGATCCGATCGAGATAGGCGGGTCGCAGGCCGTCGGTGTCCGCGTTGTAGGACGGGTTCCGCACGAACACGTAGCTCCGCGAGATGTTCATCCCCGAAGGCGGGTCCTTGCTCGTGAGGTCGAACCCCTTCATGCCGTCCCACTCGTAGGGCCCGGACGACACGAGGAACTGACCCAGCTCGACCGACTTGTAGTGCGCGTCGATGAGCTCGGTCGGGATCGGAGCCGAGGCCGCCATCGAGAACAGGAACGGGATGTCGGGCGTCGGCGCGGTCAGGTGGACCTCGAGGGTCTGATCGTCCACCGCCACCATGCCCGGGACGTCCCCGTCACCGTCGGGCCAGGTGAACCCGTCGATGTTCGTGTAATAGAACGGGTACGTCACGGTGTTGATCTCGGGATCCTCGAGCCGGTTGATCGCGTTCACGAAGTCCTGAGCCACGATCTGACGGTTCAGCGGATCGCCGAACATCGCGCCCTGCTTGATCTTGAACGTCCAGGTCAACTGGTCGTCGGAGACCGTCGGGTCACCGTCGGACAGGTCCGGGTGCGGTTCGCCGCCGCCCTCCTCGGCCGGCATGCCGGTGTAGGAGTACATCGTGCGGGCCATGCAGCAGCGCAGGAACTCCCACGACACGGAGTAGTACTCCTGCGTCGGGTCGAGCCCGTAGAAGAAGTCCTGCGTCATGACCGCGTGGAGCGTTCCGCCGGTGGGGATCGCCCCGCTGGAGGTCGAGCCCGACCCACCCGGGGGTGGTGTCGACGAGTTCCCGCCGCAGGCGACGAGCACCATCGACAGTACGGCCGTAGCCGCTACTACTTGGAGAAATCTCCTCATCCGTCCCTCCTCAGGCGTCGGATACATGGTTCCGTGCGTCTGACCCCTCTCGTTCGTCTTCCCTCGTGGCGCCCCCTTCTCAGAGTGGTTTCCCACCTACGGTGTACGAGTCCTACGCGGTCTTCGGATCGAAGGCGTCCCGAAGCCCGTCGCCCACCAGGTTGAACGCCAACGTGGTCGCGAACAGGAACAGGCCGGGGAACACCATCGTCCACCAGGCCACCCGGTAGAGCGTCGCCGCCTCCTCGAGCTGCGCACCCCACGAGGGCGTGGGCGGCTGGATCCCGAGGCCCAGGAACGAGAGCGCGGCCTCGGCGAGGATGTTCGTGGGGATCAGCAGCGTCGAGTAGACGATGATCGGCGCGACGACGTTCGGCAGGATCTCCCGGAACATGATCCGCCAGTTCGACGCGCCCAGCGACCGCGCGGCCTCGACGAACTCCTTCTCGCGGATCGAGAGCACCTGCCCGCGGATGATGCGCCCGAGGTAGGGCCACGCGAAGAAACCGATCACGAACGCGATGAGCCCCATCCCCGGCTTGAGCAGTCCGCCGAGGCACTCCTGGCCTGGAGGCTGCGCCCCGCACGCCGCCGAGATCCCGAGGATCAGCAGCAGCGTCGGCAGCGCGAAGAACACGTCCCCCAGCCGCGAGATGAGCGTGTCGACGCGCCCACGGTAGTAGCCCGCCACGACGCCGCTCAGCACGCCGAGCACGACCTCGATCGCGGTGGCGCTGAGGGCGACGATCAACGACGTTCGCGCGCCGTAGAGCACTCGCACGAACAGGTCGCGGGCCGTTCCGTCCGCGCCGAACAGGAACTTGCCGGCCTCGTTGTGCAGCGTCGGACCGAGCGGGACCCCGGCGTCGTTGGTCATCTCGAAGACGTAGATGTCCAACGGCCCGTGATGCACCCACTTCGCGAACAGCGGAGCGGTGATGGCGAGGATGACGATGAGGGCGATGATCACGAGGCCGGCGATCGCGAACTTGTCCTTGCGGAACCTCCGCCAGAAGAGCTCGCCGGGCGAGCGACCGATGATCTCGGCTGCGGCGACGCCCTCGACGATCTCGTCCTGACCGACCCCTGAAGGATCGATGTCGACCCGCGCCATATGCCTCCCTCTCGAGCCTCCGGACGCGCCGACCGCGCACAACACAGGACGTCCGGTGGCCAGACCCCGCAGAACTATACGTCGATCGTTCGCCGACGTGCTTGCCTAATCTTGCAGCAGATTCGTCACGCGAGGCAAGATCGCGATACCCCGAAGCTCCCCCAGAGACCCTCTCGCGCAGGCGCGCTCACCGAAGGCCTCGGACCCGTCGGGGTCCACCCCGGCGCCGCTCACGAGGAGCGGCACGGGGTCGGCCGTGTGGGCCTTCCGCAGGCACGACGTCGCGTGATCGGCGGTCACGGCCACGATCGATCGTGGGCTCAGCCTGGGAAGGATCTCTCCGAAGAAGGCGTGATCGATCGCCGTGACGACGTCCCGCTTGTCCGCGGCCCGGCCGTCGTGCGAGGGAACGTCGGGGCCTTTGAGGTGGACGTAGAGTGCCTCGAACTGGTGAAGCGCCTCGGCGGCGAGCACCGCCCATTCCGCGTACCGCTCCTCCGCGGCGGGGCCGAAGCCGGTGGGGTCGAGACGCGGCGCAGGCACCGGCTCCATCCCCAACGCCAGCGCGATCCCGCGTTCGACCGGCATCTCCACGAAGCACCCCCAGCTCCTGCCGAAGCGCTCGCGGATCGGCTCCAGGCGCGGACGGTGGTCGCCCGCGTCGCGCGTGAGGATGAGGTTCGCCGGCAGGCGTCCCTCGGAGCGGCGGCGCGCGTTGATCTCCGACACGTCGAGGATCCGGTGTGAGCCCTCGACGAACGCGTTCGTGAGGTCCGCCGAGCGCGCCGATGCGTCGTCGCGGTCGAGAGGCTCGCAGTGGACGACGGTCGGTTCGAACTGCTCGAGCGCAACACCGAGCGTTCCCTCGCGCCGGTAGGCCGGGTCGGTGTTCGTGACCTCGGCGGAGAGCGGCTCGCCGGCGCGCATCACGAGCGCGCCGCGGTGCTCGATCGTCGCGCGCAGGTCGAACGTGGCGTCCGGCAGCTGCAGGCGCTCGTTGACCTCGTCCGCGAGTGCCTCGGCTTCGTCGGACGAAAGGTCGCGCCCGACCCGGCGGTCGACGATCTCCGGCCAGTCCGCCGTCGCGAAGTTCACCCGGTACGCGAGGTCGCCGTCGGCGAACTCCATGCCGACACCGATCGCCTCGAGCACGCCGCGCCCGGGGTGCTCCTCCTGCGGGTCGTAGCCCAGGATGCCGAACACGCCGATGTCGGACTCGGGCGCGATCCCGGGGCCCACCGTGACGACCGTGCCTGTCCGCCCGCGGCTCGCGAGCGCATCGAGGTTCGGCGTGTCCGCGGCCTCGAGCGGCGTCCGCCCGTCGAGCTCGGGGATCGGATCGTCGCCGAGGCCGTCGAGGCACACATAGAGGAGGGTCGCCATCGGCTATCGGTACTTCACGATCAGGGCGAACTCCTCCGGGTCGAGGCTCGCGCCGCCGACGAGCGCGCCGTCGATCTGCGGATGCGCCATGAAGTCGCGGATGTTGCCCGGTTTCACACTGCCGCCGTACTGGACGCGGATGCCCTCGGCGACCGACGCGTCGACCTTCTCGGCGAGCGTCGAGCGGATCAGCTCCGTGACGCTCCCGGCGTCGGCGGGCTCGGCGTTGCGCCCGGTGCCGATCGCCCAGATCGGCTCGTATGCGACGACGAGCTCGGCAAGCCGCTCCGAGGCAACGCCCTCGACGGCCCGCCGGATCTGTTGCGCCACTTTGGATTCCGTCCCGCCCGCCTCTCGCTCGTCGAGCGTCTCGCCCACGCAGAGGATCGGCACCATCTCGTTCGCGAACACCGCCTTGACCTTCTGGTTCACGACGGCGTCGTCCTCGCCGAAGAGCTGCCGGCGTTCGGAATGGCCGACGATCACGTACCGCACCTTCAGCGCGCGCAGCATCGCCGGCGAGACCTCGCCGGTGAAGGGGCCGTGGTCGGCCTGGTGCACGTTCTGCGCCCCGAGCAGGAACGAGAGCCGGTCGGCATCGATCAGGGTCTGCACCGCCCGAAGCGCCGTGAACGGTGGGCAGACGACGACCTCCACGCGCTCCGCGTCGTCGGGATTGAGGAGGTAGCTGAGCTTCTGCACGGCCTGGATCGCCTCGAGGTGCGTCTTGTGCATCTTCCAGTTCGCGGCGATGATCGGACGCCGGTCGTTCGTCATGCGACCGAACGCTCCTCGAGCACCGCGATGCCGGGGAGCGTCTTGCCCTCCAGGAACTCCAACGACGCGCCGCCGCCGGTGGACAGGTGGTCGAACGCGTCGGCGAGGTCAGCCTGCCGGATCGCGAGCAGGGTGTCGCCGCCGCCGGCGACGCGGAACGCGTCGGCGGCGGCGATCGCCCGGGCGATCCCACGCGTGCCGGCCGAGAACGGTTCCAGCTCGAACACGCCCATCGGGCCGTTCCACAGGATCGTCCTCGCGTCGCCGATGATCGCCGCGAACTCCTCGACGGTCTTGGGGCCGACGTCGAGGCCCAACAGCCCCCGCGGGATCTCGTCGGCCGGCACCGTCGATGTGGGCGCGCTCACGGAGACCTCGGCCGCCGCCACGACGTCGCTCGGCAGCTCCACGAGCGCGCCGACGTCGTGCGCTCTCTTCGAGGCCTCGCGCACGTCGTCGAACCGGTCGCGCTCCACGAGGCTGTTCCCGACCTCGCCGCCCTCGGCGGCGATGAGCGTGAACGCCATCGCGCCGCCGATCAGCAGGGCGTCGACGCGCTCCACGAGCGCGTCGATCGTCGCGAGCTTGTCGGAGACCTTCGCGCCCCCGAGCACGGCCACGTACGGCTTCGCGGGCTCGCCTAGGAGCGTCGAGAGCACGTCGACCTCCTTCTGGAGCAGCCGCCCGGCGACGGCCTGCCGACCGGAGGCCGTCATGAGCTCGGGGAGCGCCGTCACGCTCGCGTGGCTGCGATGCGCGGCGCCGAACGCGTCGTTCACGTAGGCGTCCGCGAGCTCGGCGAGCCTTCCGGCGAAGGCCACGTCGTTCGCCTCCTCGCCCGGCTCGAACCGGAGGTTCTCGAGCAGGACCACCTCGCCGGGCGAGAGGTGCCCGCACACGGCCTCGGCGTCCTCCCCCACGACCGCGTCGAGCGCCATCACGTCGCGCTCGAGGAGCTCCTCGAGCCGCCCGGCGACCGGCGACATCCTGAGCGCGTCGTCGGCCTTCCCCTTCGGCCGGCCGAGGTGGGACGCCACCACGAGCGACGCGCCCGCGTCGAGGAGCTCGTGAAGCGTCGGGAGCGTGGCGCGGATCCGGAGGTCGTCGGCGACACGGCCGTCGTCGAGCGGCACGTTGAAGTCCGCGCGAACGAAGACGCGGGTACCGGCGACGTCGCCGAGTTCCTCGAGGGTTCGGAGGGTCACAGGCCGGCGGCGACGAGCTCGACGAGGTCGACGAGCCGGTTCGAGTAGCCCCACTCGTTGTCGTACCAGCCGATGACCTTCACGAGGTTGCCGATCGCCATCGTGCTGAGCGCGTCGAACGTGCACGAGGCGGAGCTCCCCACGATGTCGCTCGACACGATCGGGTCCTCCGTGTACACGAGCCTGCCGCGCAGCCGGTCGGTGTCGGCCGCGGCCGCGTACGCCGCGTTCACCTCGTCGACCGTCACGTCGCGGCTGAGGATCGCCACGAGGTCGGTCACGGACCCGTCGGGAACGGGGACGCGCATGGCCGTGCCGTCCATCTTGCCCTTCAGCTGCGGCAGCGCGAGCGCGGTCGCCTTCGCCGCGCCCGTCGACGCCGGCACGATGTTGATCGCCGCGGCGCGAGCCCGCCGGAGATCCTTATGGGGCAGGTCGAGCAGGTTCTGGTCGTTCGTGTACGCGTGCACGGTGGTCATGAGCGCGCGGTCGATCCCGAACGCGCTCTCGAGAACGGCCGCCATCGGCACGACGCAGTTCGTCGTGCACGACGCGTTCGAGATCACGTGGTGGGTCGTCCCGTCGTACGCGTCGTCGTTCACGCCCATCACGATCGTGATGTCCTCGCCCTTCGCGGGGGCGCTGATGACGACCTTCTCGGCGCCGGCCTCCAGGTGGGCCTCGGCCTTCTCGCGGTCGGTGAAGAGCCCGGTCGACTCGACGACGATCTGTGCGCCGAGCTCCTTCCACGGGAGGTCGGCGGGGTTGCGTTCGGCGGTGATGCGGATCTCGTCGTCGCCGATCGCGATGCCGTCGCCGGCGACTCGGACCTCGCCGTCGAACCGGCCGTGCACGGAGTCGTACTTCAGCAGGTGCGCGAGCGTCGCGGCGTCCGTGATGTCGTTCACGGCGACGAAGTCGAGGTCGGCGCCGCGCTGGCGAGCCGCCCTCAGGAAGTTGCGGCCGATGCGGCCGAAGCCATTGACGCCGATCTTGACGGTCATGGGGTGCCTCCTTGGATGGGTCGAGCCATCCTATCGAGGCGAGGCCGACCTCCCCAGCGCGGGTCTAGGGCTTGGTGTCGGGGCGGGGGTCTCCGTCGCTGCCGCCGCCACCGCCACCCGAACCTCCGCCGCCGCCACCGCCGCTGCCGCCGCCACCGCCCGAGGGAGGAGGCGTATAGGTCGAGGTCGGCTGGGAGTTGCCGCCGTTGCCGTTGCCGCCGTTGCCGTTGCCACCGCCGCCGTTGCCACCGTTGTTGTCGTTCTTCGGCGGCGTCGGCTGACCGGTGTGGCCGGCCTCCGGCGACGGGGTCGGCGAGAACGTCGGGGAGGGCGTGGACGTCGGCGTCACGAACCCGCCCGCGAGCGGCGAGTCGTCCGACTCCTTCTGCTTGTCCCCGCCCAGGAACATCAGCGCGCCGATCACCCCGACCACGGCGAGGCCGGCCACGGCCCCGATCACGCGGTCGCGCCGGCCGGTGGCCATCGCCACTTCCGCCCGGAGCAGGCGCCGCTCCTCGCGCGCGCGATCCCGCTCGTAGCGGGCCTGTTCTCGTTGGTCGAGGTCCGTCATGGAGGGTCCTTCTCTAGGTCTCGATGCTCGACGGTGGCGGGGAGCCCTCGCTCGCGGAAGTAGCGGGCGAGTTCCTCCGCCACCACCACACTACGATGATGACCGCCGGTGCAGCCGATGGCAATGGTGAGGTAAGACTTTCCCTCGTCGACGTAGCCGGGCACGACCACGTCGAGCAGGGCCCGCAGGCTCGACATGAAGGCGTCGTACGCCGGCTGCTCGGTGACGTACTCGCGCACCCGCTCGTCGGTCCCCGGCAGGGGCCGGAGCTCCTCCACCCAGTGGGGGTTCGGGAGGAAGCGGACGTCGAAGACGAGATCGGCGTCCCTGGGCGCCCCGAACTTGAACCCGAACGAGATCAGCGAGCACTGCAGTCCCTGCTCGGGTGGCGCGTCCGAGAAGGCCTCGCGAATCCGCTCGCGGAGGTCGTGGGGCGTCAGGCGCGAGGTGTCGATGATGAGGTCGGCCTCTCCGCGGAGGGCCTCCATCATCAGCCGCTCCTTCCTGATGCCCTCGACGACGCGGTCGGCGGGCGCGAGCGGGTGCCGGTGGCGCGTGGCCTCGTACCGGTTCACGAGATCGTCGTCGGACGCTTCGAGGAACACGATGCGGTACGCGATCCTGAGGTTCTTCAGCTCCTCGAGCGCCTTCGACAGCTCGCCGAAGAACACGCCTCCTCGCGCGTCGACGACGATCGCCACCCGCGCCGGTCCGCCCGGGCGCGCGGCGAGCTCCGCCATCTTCGACAGCAGCGCGGGAGGAAGGTTGTCCACGACGAAGTACCCGAGGTCCTCCAGGCACTTCGCGGTCTCGGAGCGGCCGGCACCCGAGAGCCCGGTGATGATCGTGAAACCGGGCCCGGAGCGGGGCTCCTCGGCCGTGATGGGAAGGATCTCGGCGTCGGCGGTCACGCGCTCTCCCTGCGGTCGGCCTCGACCTCGTGCAGCCGCTCGGAGATCGCGCGCGCGAGCTCGGGGCCGATGCCCGGTGTCTGCTCGATCTCGCCGACCTCCGCGCGGGTGAGGCGGGCGAGCGAGCCGAAGCGTTTCAGCAGCGCCTTCTTCCGAGCCGGGCCGACGCCCGGCACCTCGTCGAGCGGCGAGGCGAGCGTCCGCCGGTCGCGCTTCTCACGGTGATACGTGATCGCGAACCGGTGTGCCTCGTCGCGGATGTGCTGCAGGACGAACAGCGCCTCGGACGATCGGGGGATCATGAGGGGGTCGGGACGGTCGGGGAAATACACCTCCTCGAGGCGCTTCGCGAGCCCGATGTGCGGGATCTCCAGTCCGAGGTCCCCGAGCACCTTCGAGGCAACCGAGAGCTGCCCGCGGCCGCCATCCACCACCACGAGCGCCGGCGGGTACGCGAACCGGCGCCGCTTCGTCGTGGGGGGCTCGCTGCGCTCCTTCAGCAGCCGCGTGAACCGGCGGCGGAGCATCTCGTCCATGCTTGCAAAATCGTCCTGTCCGGGCACTCCCTTGATCTCGAACCGCCGGTAATCGGACCGCTTCGGCAGGCCGTCCTCGAACACCACCATCGAGCCCACCGTGTCCGACGGGCCGAGGTTCGAGATGTCGTAGCACTCGATGCGAAGCGGCGCCTGTTCCAATCCGAGCCGGTCCGCGAGCTCCGAGAGCGCCCTCGAGCGTGCCCCGAAGTCCGACGCGCGGCGGAGCTTGTGGCGGTGGAAGGCGTCGGTGGCGTTCTGATGCACGGTCTCGGCGAGCTTCCGCTTCGCGCCCCGTTCGGGGATCGCGAACGCGACCCGGGATCCTCGCCGCAGGGCGAGCCACCACTCCAGCACCTCCGCGTCGGAGGGCATCGCCGGCACGAGCACGCGCGGGGGGACCTCCTGGCGCTCCATGTAGAGCTGCCGCACGAACGACGCCATCAGCTCCTCGCGCGAGAGCTCCTCGACCTTGTCCACCACCCAGCCCTTGCGGCCCATCACGCGGCCGCGTCGGACGAAGAACACCTGAAACGCGGCCTCGAGATCGTCCTCGGCCATCCCGATCACGTCGAGATCCTCGGGCTGCGTGAGCACCATCTCCTGCGTCTCCATCGCGCGGCGCGCGGCGCCGAGCTGGTCGCGGAGCTTCGCGGCCTGCTCGTACTCCTGGCGGTCCGCCGCCCCCTTCATCTCGCGGTCGAGGCGCTGCAACACCGGCTTCGAGTTGCCGGCGAGGAAGTCGCCGAGCGCGTCGACGCTCGCCCGGTAGGACTCCTCGGTGACGCCGGTGACCTCCGGCACGCACGGGCCCGAGCATCGGCCGATGTCGTAGTACAGACACGGCCGCCGCGCCCTCGCGCGCTGGTCGAAGAAGGAGTTCGAACACGTGCGCACCGGGAACACCCGCGTGAGCGCGTCGAGCGTGTCGCGGATCGCCCACGCGTGCCCGTACGGGCCGAAGTAGCGGACGTTCTTGCGCTTCGCCCCCCGCAGGACCTGCGCGCGCGGCCACTTCTCCCCCACCGTGAGCGCGAGGTACGGATACGACTTGTCGTCGCGGTAGCGGATGTTGAATCGCGGCCGGTGCTCCTGGATGAGGTTGAACTCGAGCATGAGCGCGTCGACCTCCGTGGAGGCGACGATCCACTCCACCGTGGCCGATGACGCCACCATGGCCTCGGTGCGCGCGTGCAGCGGCTTGCCCCAGTAGCTCGCGAGGCGCTTCCGAAGCGACATCGCCTTGCCCGCGTAGATGACCCGTCCGTCGGCGTCGCGGAAGAGGTAGGCGCCGGGCTGGTCGGGGATCTGGGACGTCTCCGGCCGTGGCGCACTCACGGGGTCATTCTAAGAGCCCGACCTGCGGAAACCCGGGAAGAGCTATGGAGCTTCGGCCACGATGAACGTGCCGGACATCGAGGCGTGAACATCACAGCGGAAGAAGAAGCTCCCCACGTCATCGAGCGTGGTCGGTGGGGACGTCTGGGTATCGGGACCCTGCGTGGGATCTCCCGTCGTCAGCAGCTGGGTCGTGGCGCTCGAGTCGGTGTACACCGACACGTTGTGGATACCGCCAGCCTCGGTGTCGTCGTTCTGGAAGGTCAGCGTGAACTGCTTGCCCGCCACCACCGCCAGACACGTCGGTGGGTCGAATCCATTCGCGATCGCCCCCGGCGACGCGACGACCGTCAGCTTGCTGCCGTCCGGCTCACAGGTCTCCCCGCCGCCCCCGCCGCCGAACGACGGGGCCGGGCTCGGGGCGGCGATCAGCACCCCGCCGGTCGCCCCCAACGCGCCGAACACGAGGTCGTCGTCGAGCGGGTCGTACCAGGAGAGGAAGACCTTCGAGCCGTCGAGGGTCACCCCCACCGTCGGGTAGAGGCCGCCGCCCGTCTCCCTGGTGCCGATGGCCTGGAAGCCGTTGTCCCCCTGCTTCGCGAGCTGGACGCCGTCGGCTCCCACCCAGGTCACGTAGGTGGCACCCGAGTCGTCGACTGCCACGCCGGTCTGCTGCCCCTTCACGTCGGCCGCGTCGCCGACCTTCGACACGTTCCACTCCGTCCCCGACGACACCGCGAGGTGCACCTCGCCGCCGGCGACGTACGTCACGTTGGGCGTCCCGTCCCCGTCGACGGTCATCGAGAGCGCGGTCGCGTCCACGCCCGACTCCACCGGCACGCTCGCCCAGCCCCTCCCCTCCTGGTGCGCCGCCATGACGGCCCGCTGTGCGGGATCGGCGTACACCACGAGCGGCCCACCCGACGTCACGTCCACGACGGTCGTGGCCGGCACGTCGCAGCCGCCGCATGCGCCGAGGTCGGCCACGACCGACGTCGCCCAGCCGTCGCCGGAGGGGGTGGCCGCGAGGACCTGCTCCCCGGCGGAGCTCACCGCGAACGCGACCCACGGCGTCCCGGAGTCGCTCAGCGCCACCGACGCGCCGCCGATCGGCCCCGCCTCGCGCAGCACGTGTTCGAAGCGGTAGACCTGCTCGGCCGTGGACGACGTGGTGCCGCTCGCGTACCAGATGCCGTCGTTCGAGGTCCAGACCACGTGCAGGCCCCCGTCGTCGCCGAGGGCGATGTCGGTGCCGTTCACGTTGTCGGGGGTGAGCGTCTTGAGCGTCTTCACGGTCTGGGGTCCAAACGAGACCGGCACGCCCGCGGGCGGATCCTCGGACTCGGCAACCGCGCCCCTCGTCCAGATGCCCTTGTCGCTCAGGCTCGCGACGTCGATCGCGGGCAGGAACGGCGCGCCGACCGGGCGCGGCAGCGCGATCTCGCCCTCGGAGAGCACCTCGGAGAACCCGAAGTACGACATGAACGGGATGCCGTCGGACGAGACCGCCATCGAGGCGAACAGCCCGACGTTGTCCTGGAAGTCCGCGACCTGTGGGAGGAACTGCGTGCCGCTGCCCACCTCGACTTGGGTCTGTGGGAGGTTGCTACAGGCGGCGGCGACCACCGCGAAAACCGACGTGAGGAGCAGGGTCCGCCTGGGCACGTGGGCGAATCCTAGCAAGCTCCGTCAAGCACGCGGCCCAACGCTCGCGGGTTCGCGATCGGGCAGCGGGAGCCTGCCGAGCACCTCTGCGAGGAAGCGACCGGTGTGCGAGGTGGGGTGCGCGGCGATCTGCTCGGGGGTGCCGGCGACCACCAGCTCGCCGCCGGCGTCGCCCCCCTCGGGCCCCAGGTCGATGATCCAGTCCGCGGTCTTGATCACGTCGAGGTTGTGCTCGATCACGAGCACCGTGTTGCCGGTCGCGACGAGCTTCTGGAGCACGCCGAGAAGCTTGCGGATGTCCTCGAAGTGGAGCCCGGTCGTGGGCTCGTCCAGCACGTAGATCGTGTTGCCGGTCGCGCGCTTGTGCAGCTCGGACGAGAGCTTGATGCGCTGCGCCTCCCCACCGGAGAGCGTCGGGGCCGGCTGGCCGAGCTTGATGTAGCCGAGCCCGACGTCCGAGAGCGTCTGCATGTGGCGCTTGATCTGCGGGATGTTCGTGAAGAACTCGAGCGCCTCGTCCACCGACATCTCGAGCACGTCGGAGATCGAACGGCCCTTGTACTTCACCTCGAGGGTCTCTCGGTTGTACCGGCGCCCCTTGCAGACCTCGCACGTCACGTACACGTCGGGCAGGAAGTGCATCTCGATCTTGATCTGGCCGTCGCCCGCGCAGTTCTCGCACCGCCCTCCCCGCACGTTGAAGCTGAATCGCCCGGGCTGGAACCCCCGGATCTTCGCCTCGGGCACTTGCGCGAACAGCCGGCGCACGTGGTCGAACACGCCCGTGTAGGTGGCGGGATTGGAGCGCGGTGTGCGGCCGATGGGCGACTGGTCGATGTCGATCACCTTGTCGACGCGCTCGACGCCCTCGACGCGATCGTGCGCGAGCGGCAGCTCGGTGCCGCCGTAGAGGTGGCGGTGGAGCGCGCGGTAGAGGATGTCGTTGACCAGGGTGCTCTTGCCGGAACCGCTGACCCCGGTCACGCAGGTGAACACGCCCAGCGGAAACGGGACGTCGAGGTTCTTGAGGTTGTTGGCTCGCGCCCCGCGCACGACGACGCTTTCGCCCAGCAGGTGGCGGCGGACGTCGCGGCGGATCTCGGGGGTCTCGGCGCGCAGGTAGCGGCCGGTGAGGCTGTGCGGGACATCGCGGACCTCCTCCGGCGTCCCCGCCGCCACCACTTCACCCCCGTGCACGCCGGCTCC
>DATBIS010000034.1:0-19912 GCA_036556805.1 Actinomycetota bacterium
TTCTTCACGAACTTCGTGCTGCTCGCGAGCTTCCTCGGGGTCGGCGTGGGGTTCCTGCGCGCGAAAGCGACGATGGACCTGTTCCGGTTCGCGCCGGTCGCGCTCGCCGCGGTCGTCGTCTTCATCGCGACGTTCCCTGTGGAGGGCGGCAAGGTCGAGGGTCGCCTGCAGCTCGTGGGCGGCTTCGGGTGGTCGCCGCTGCCGAAGTGGCTCTCGCTCGGCATGACGTTCGTGCTCGCGTTCCTCGCGATGGCCGCGATCGCGGAGGGGGTCGCGCGCACGTTCGTTCGCTTCGACGCGCTCGAGGCCTATCGCCTCGACATCCTCGGCAGCATCCTCGGCATCGCGGCCTTCTCGGCGCTGTCGTTCGTCGGTGCGTCGCCGCTCGCATGGGGCGTCGTCGTGGCGGCGGTCTTCCTCACGGTCCTGCGGCCCCCGCGACCGGTGCCGGTTGTCGCGCTCGCGGCGGCGCTCGCCGTCCTCGGGGTCCTGTCGTTCGCGCCGAGGACGCAGTGGTCGCCGTACTACCGCGTGACGACGACGCCGGTCGCCGCCGACGGGGCGGTGGGGATCGACGTGAACGGCCGGCCCCACCAGCGGATCATGCCGCTCTCGTATCTCGAGACCCACCAGACGTTCAGATTCCTTCCGTACGAGCATGCGCCGTCGAACTCGCTGCAAGACGTGCTGATCATCGGCGCGGGGAGCGGCAACGACGTCGCGATCGCGCTGTCGGAGGGCGCCGCGCACGTCGACGCGGTGGAGATCGACCCGCTGCTGTACGCGCTCGGGCGCGACCGGCACCCCGACCACCCGTACCAGGATCCCCGCGTCGACGCCCACGTCGAGGACGGGCGCGCGTTCCTGCACGACACCGACCGCACGTACGACCTCGTGTTGTTCGCGATCCCCGACTCGCTCACGGTGCTCGCCGGGCAGTCGTCGCTTCGGTTGGAGAGCTACCTGTTCACCGAGGAGGCGATGCGCGAGGTCCGCGACCACCTGAAGGAGGACGGCGTCGTCTCGATGTACCACTACTACCTGCCGCAGGTGATCGACCGGTACGCGAGCACGCTCGACGACGTGTTCGGTGAGCCGCCCTGTCTGGACGTGGGGACGGGCGCCGGGCCGCGGCCCCGGGTCGTGCTCACCGCGAGCCTGCGGCCCGGCACCCTCACCTGCGACGCCACCTGGCAGCGGCCGGCGAGCGTCCCCGAGCCGGACACCGACGACCATCCGTTCCCGTACCTCGTCGGCCGGGGGATCCCGGGCTTCTACCAGGTGACGCTGCTCCTGATCCTGCTCGGGTCGGCGCTCGCCGTCCGGGTCACGGCCGGCCCGTTCCGGCCGATGGCCTCGTACCTGGACCTGTTCTGCATGGGCGGCGCGTTCCTGCTCCTCGAGACCACGAACGTGGTGCGCTTCGCGCTCCTGTTCGGCACGACGTGGTTCGTGAACGCGCTCGTGTTCGCGGGGATCCTCGTGTCGGTGTTCCTCGCGATCGAAGTGACGCGCCGGGTGCGGTTCCGGCACCCGCGCCGGCTCTACGCGCCGCTCTTCGCCGCCGTTGCGCTCGCGTGGGCGGTCCCGCCCGAGGCGCTCCTCGAACTGGGCTTCGTCCCTCGGTTCGGGGCGGCGGTCGCCCTGGGCTTCGCGCCGGTGTTCGTCGCCAACCTCGTGTTCGCCGACCGCTTCCGCGACGTGGGCTCGTCGACGGTCGCGTTCGGCACGAACCTCCTCGGCGCGATCGTCGGCGGCGTGCTCGAGTACGGCGCGCTCGTGGTCGGCTACCGTGCGCTCTTGCTCGTGGTGGCGGGGCTGTACGCGCTCGCGCTCTGGACCGGGCGCTCGGCCACGCGCGAGCGTGGTGACCTTCTTCCCGGCGAGCTCCTCACCGAATCCGTGGGCGGCCGGTAGTCTCCAGGCGAAACCTTCGAGCGGGGAGCAGGGTGGACGATCGAGCACGGCGGGCGCTGTCGCAGATCGTCGCGGTGGTCGCCGGCATCCTGCTGATCCTGTACCTGCGGGGCGCGTTCGGCGGCGACGGCGGTCCCGAGCCGCAGGCGAGCGACCCGAACACCCCGCGCGCGGGCTGCGTCGGGCTCTCGGTGATCGGCTCGAGCGAGAAGGCCGCGCTCCTCGGGCAGATGGCGACGTCGTTCGATCAGACGAACCCGACCGTCAACGGGACGTGCGTCGACGTGATCGTGAACTCGAAGGCCTCGGGCGGCGCGATGGAGGCGCTCGCGCGCGGCTGGGACGAGAAGATCGACGGGCCGCGGCCGGACGTCTGGTCGCCGGCCTCCTCGGGCTGGGTCGTCTTGTTGCGGCAACGGCTCGCCGCGCGCGATCTGCCGAACATCGTGCCCGACGAGACGCCGTCGATCGCGCAGACGCCGCTCGTGATCGCGATGCCCCGGCCGATGGCCGAGGCGCTCGGATGGCCGAGCAAGCAGCTCGGCTGGTCCGACGTGTTCGCGCTCGCGCAGGACCCGAGCGGGTGGGGGTCGGTGGGCCACTCGGAGTGGGGTGACTTCCGCCTGGGCAAGACGAACCCGAACTACTCGACGTCCGGCCTGAACGCGCTCGTCGGTGAGTACTTCGCGGCGACCGGGCTCTCGAGCGACCTCACGCTCGATCGCATCCAGGACCCGGAAACCGTCTCGTTCGTGAAGGGCGTGGAGTCGTCGGTCGTGCACTACGGCGACACCACGCTCACGTTCCTGTCGAACCTGCAGCGCGCCGACGACCGTGGGGAGGGCCTCACCTATATCTCGGCGGTGACCGTCGAGGAGAAGTCGGTGTGGGACTACAACCAGGGGAACCCTACCGGCGACCCCGCGACCCTCGGGGACCACGCGAAGCCCACGGTGCCGCTCGTCGCGATCTACCCGAAGGAGGGAACCCTCCTGTCGGACAACCCGTGGGTGACGCTCGACGCGTCGTGGATGACCGACGCGAAACGACAGGCGGCGCAGCAGTTCCTCGCGTACGTCCGATCGTCCGAGCAGCAGCAGCGCTTCCAGCGGTTCGCGTTCCGCAGCGCGCAGGGCGTCCCCGGCGCCAACATCTCGCCCGAGAACGGACTGCTCCCGGGGCAGCCGAAGCTCACGCTGGCGCCGCCCTCGCCCGAGGTGCTCGATCGGATCCAGTCCGGCTGGGAGGACGTGCGCAAGCGCGCGCGTGTCCTGATCGTGATCGACGTCTCGGGATCGATGGGCGAGGCGTCGGGCACGGGGCAGACGAAGCTCGAGCTCGCGAAGGAGGCCGCGATCTCGTCGCTGAGCCTCTTCGCGCCCGACGACGACGTCGGCCTGTGGATCTTCACGTCCGAGGTCACCGAGGGCCGGGACTATCTCGAGCTGATCCCGATCGAGCCACTGGGACCGAACCTCGATCAGTTCAAGCGGGCGATCCGGTCCTTGGTCCCCTTGAACGGGACGCCGCTGTACACGACGATCGAGGGCGCGGTGCAGGCGATGCGGCTGTCGTTCGACCCTTCGCGCATCAACGGCGTCGTGCTGCTCACCGACGGCAAGAACGAGGACCCGCGCAACACGAACCTGCAGGCGGTGCTCGACGACCTCGACTCCGAGCTGAACATCCGCGTGTTCCCGATCGCGTACGGCAGCGACGCCGACCTCGCGACGCTCACGAAGATCGCGAACGCCTCGCGCGCGGCCGTGTACGACGCGACCGATCCCGCGGCGATCGCGAAGGTGTTCGTCTCGGTGATCTCGAACTTCTGATGTCGCTCTCCGACGAGGCGCGTGACCCCTGGACCTACGTGCTCGGCGGGCTCGCGGCGGGCGTGGCGTGGGCGGTGAGCGTCCCGGTGGCCGCGGCGATCGGCGTGGGTGCGGCGGTGGCCGGCGTGAAGGCGGTCGTCGGAGGGCTCGGCGGCCGGCGTGGATCCGCGCGTCGCGAACCGCTGCCCGTCAAGGGGAAGACGCCGGAGGACGCCTGGCTCAAGCGCGGCGAACGCGCGGTGCAGTCGTTCGACGCGCTCGCCTCGTCGGTGCCCGAAGGCATGGTGTCCGAGCGGAGCCGAACGATCGGCCAGCAGTCGAAGGAGACGCTCGAGGGGCTCCGTCGTCTCGGCGGCCAGGCATCGACGACGCGTGAGGTCGCGCGGCACATCGACCAGACCTACCTGCTGCACGAGGAGCTGCGCCTGACGCAGGCCGTCGAGCGCGAGCCGGACCCCGACATCCGCGAGGAGGAACAGAAGTCGCTCGACTCCGTGCGCGAACAGCTCGCGATCGTGCAACGCCTCGACCAGTCGCTCAACATGCTGCTCGCGCGCATGGAGTCCGGCACGCTCGGGCTCGAGCGGCTCGTCGCACAGCTCGCCGAGATCCTCGCGCTCTCCGAGTCGGCGACGAGCCCGGTCGAGGGTGCCGCGCAGCTCGAGCACCTCGCGGACGAGCTCGAGGGCATCCGCAGCGGGCTCGCGGAGACCGAACGGCTCAGCCGGCGCGCGCTCGGCGCCTACGCCGGGGACGGGCTACCATCCGACGGCAACGAACCGAAGGGATGACCGATGTGGAAGGCACTGAAGCGTTTCTGGAGGTACCTCGCCGCCGCGTTCGGCGCGAAGGTCGAAGAGAAGGCGGACCCGCGCATCCAGATCGAGCAGGCGATCGAGGAGGCGAAGCAGCGCCACGAGCAGCTCAGCCAGCAGGCGGCCGCCGTGCTCGGCCAGCAGAAGGAGCTCGAGCTGAAGCTCGGGCGCACGATCGAGGACGTCGAGAAGCTGCAGGGCTCGGCCCGCCAGGCGTTGCTGATGGGCGACGACGCGCGGCGCAAGGGCGATGAGACGCAGGCCGCGCAGTACGACGACGCCGCGCAGTCCTTCGCGATGAAGCTCGTCACCGAAGAGAACGCGATGAAGGACCTCAAGGGGATGCACGACCAGGCGATCGAGGCCGCGCAGCGGGCCCGCCAGGCCGTCGAGACCAACGCGCTCAACCTGCAGAAGCAGCTCGCCGAGCGGTCGAAGCTCCTGTCGCAGCTCGAGAACGCGAAGATGCAGGAGCGCATGAACGCCGCGCTCAGGCAGATGGACGAGCTCTCGCCGAAGGGCGACGTGCCGACGCTCGCCGAGGTGCGCGACAAGATCGAGCAGCGCTACGCGAAGGCGCTCGGGGAGTCCGAGCTCCGCAAGGACACCGTGAGCTCGAAGATGATGGAGGTCGAGAAGGCGCAGCTCGACGCCGAGGCGCAGTCCCGACTGCAAGCCCTTCGGGTCGGGCTCGGTCTCGCCCCGGCACCCACGTCCACGGTCGAGGTCGGGACGGCCACGGAGGGCGAGGAGCCCGAGCGCGAGCGCGCGACGGAGGGCGAAGCGTAAGCACCCGAACCGGCGAGCGCGGCTCCGCGAAGGCCGTCGTCGTCTGGATCGTCCTGGCGTTCGGCTTCCTGTTCTTCACCGCGGGCATCCCCGCGCTCATCGCGGTGATCCAGCGGAACACCGAGAAGGCGTACCGGTTCCCGGAAGTCAGCATCGACGCGACGGTGCAGCCGAACGGCGACCTCGTGCTGGAGGAGCGCCGGAGCGTCGAGTTCCGCAACGGCCCGTTCACGTACGCGTACTTCGACGTGAACGAGCCGATGGCCGACGTACGTGACTTCCGCGTGACCGAGGTCACGCCAGGCGGCGAGGAGCCGAGAGAGGCGTTCCCCACGGAGATCGGCGGGCACTTCGAGGCCACTTGGTACTACCCCGACGCAAGCGACGAGACGCGCACGTTCGTGTTTCGCTATCGGGTCGCGTGCGCCGTGCAGGTCTACGCGGACACGGCGCACCTCTACTGGCAGTTCATCGGAACGGGATGGGCCGCGCCCACCGATCACGCGGTCGTCACCGTGCACCTGCCGGGGCGCGCGTCCGAGGGTTCGGCTGACCGCCCGGCCGGCTGTGACCCCGAACACAAGCCGAAGACGCCACCGGTTGACGTCGTCCCGCTGGAGCGAGGCGACGTCCGCGCGTGGGGTCACGGCCCGCTCCAGGGCGCGGTGCGCATCGTCGATCCGCAGACCGTGCGGCTTGAGGTGCGCGACGTGCCCGCTCACCAGTTCGTCGAGGGATCGATCCTTTTCCCGAAGGACTCGGTGCCGGTCGCGTTCGCGACCGTCGAGCCGGCGTTCGATCGCATCTTTCAGTACGAATCGGATCTCGCCGACCAGGCGAACGCGGCTCGGCGGGCGCACGAGGACCGGCGCCGGCTCCTGTGGATCGTGCTCTGGGGCCTGCCGGCCGCGTTCGCCGCGCTGGTGCTCCTCGCGTGGCTGCGCGACCGCGTGCGGGGCGTGCCGAGGGTCCTGGAGGATCCGCCGGAGGACGACGCTGTCGTCGCGGCGCTGCTGTGGTCCGCGTGGCGCGGGCACCTGAACCCCATGGCGGCGTACCGCGTCCAGCTCCTGCACCTCGCGGCCACCGGCGCGATCCGTATCGAGGCCGTGGGCCGGGTGACCGATCCCGAGGACATCCTCGCGCGGCGCGGCGACGTCGCCGGCGACGAGCGCGACGCAC
Organism: Actinomycetota bacterium; assembly: GCA_036556805.1. Taxonomy (GTDB): domain Bacteria; phylum Actinomycetota; class UBA4738; order UBA4738; family HRBIN12; genus DATBIS01. The sequence continues at coordinate 6,536 of DATBIS010000034.1, forward strand.
GTTTCGTCGAGATGCTCTTCGCGAACCGGGGCGAGAGCATCTCGCTCATGAAGCCGGAGCCGCTCAAGGGCTCCGGCAGCTCGGGCGCGGGGAAGTACAAGGCGTGGTGGAAGAACGCGCAGGCGCGCGCGGGCGACGTGCTCGTGCGCGTACGCAAGGGCGACTCGCGCCTCGAGTCCGTCGGCGCGTTCCTCGTGGCCGGATTCGGCATCGTCCTCGCCGCGATCTCCCTGGGGCAGGGCTGGCTCGGATGGGCATTGATCGCGGTCGCCCTCGTCGGGCTCGTGGTCGCTCTTCGCCTGATCCCCGCGCGCGTGGACGCGGCTACGCGCGAGCGCGTGGCGAAGCTCGCGGCGTTCCGTCGCTTCCTGCGCAGGTTCTCGGACCTGCCGAACGCGCCCGCGCTCGCGATCGTGATCTGGGAGCGCTACCTGGAGTTCGCGACGGCGCTCGGCGTCGCGCACGAGGTGGAGAAGCAGGTGAAGGCGCTCGTGCCCGTCGAGTCGCTGCCGAGCCCGTTCGCCGGCGCGCCGTCCGGCAACGCAGGCCTCACGCTCTGGACCACGATGAACGCGCACGCGAACGCGGTCATGGTGTCCACGACGATGAGCGCGGCGTCGTCGAGCTCCAGCGGGTTCGGCTCGTTCAGCTCGTCGAGCGGGTTCGGCGGCGGCTTCTCCGGCGGGGGAGGCGGCGGCGGAGGAGGAACCGGCGGCGGATTCGGCTAGGCGTCAGACCTCGAGGGCCAGCCGCTCGTCCACCGGCGCCTCGTGCCGCACGGTCTCCCGACCGGGAATGAATCGGTTCGCCACGAGCGCCGCGACCACGAGCACCAGGCCCCCGACCGTGAGCGCCGTGTGGAACCCGCCCATGAACGCCTCGCCGTAGGCCAGGCGCACACCGGCGGCCTGCTCGGGCGTAAGGCTCCGCAAGAGCTCAGGGCCGATGAACCCGTGCCCGGCCGCCGCGCCGATCGACGCCTGTGCCTGCGGCGTCAGCCCGAGCGACGCCAGCGCGGGCCCGAGTGAGCTCTTCAGCTTCGTCGTGAGGATCGTGCCGAGCACCGCGATCCCGAGCACGCCGCCCACCTCACGGCTCGTGTTCGTCATCGCGGACCCGAGGCCGGCTCGCTGGTGACCGACCGCGTTCATGACCGCCGCGGTCATCGGCGCCATCGTCGCGCCCATGCCGTGGCCCATGATCACGAACACCGGCAGCATGAACCAATACGACGAGTCCACCTGCAGCGTGAGGCCGAGGATCAGCAACCCCGCCCCCGCGAGCAGCAGGCCGTACGTCATCGGCGCGCGCGAGCCGTGTTGCTGCGCGTACCGTCCGGCGAGCGGCGCCGTCACGATGATCGTCACCGTCATCGGCAGGAATCGGATGCCCGCCTGGAACGGCGAGTAGCCGTGGATGCCCTGCATGTACAGCGACAGGAAGAAGAACGTCGCGAACATGCCGAGCGACACCGAGAACGCGACGGTGTTGCCTGCCGAGAACGCAGGGATCCGGAAGAAGCGAAGCGGCATCATCGCGTGCTCGTTCCGCCGCTCCCACGTGATGAACGCGACGAGCAGCACGGCCGCCGCCGCGAGCGAGGTCACGATCAACGGATCGCTCCAACCCAGCTGGTTCGCCTCGATGAGGCCGTAGGTCGCTGTGAAGAGCGTGCCGGTGCCGAGCAGGAGCCCGGGGATGTCCAGGTACCTCGCCTCGTCCGAGCGCGACTCGCGCACCGTGCGCGTCGCCACCAGGAACGCGGCGATCCCGATCGGCACGTTCAGGAAGAACACCGATGCCCAGCCGAGGTGCTCGACCATGAGGCCACCCACCGTCGGACCCAGCGCGAGCGCGAGGCCCGACATGCCGGCCCAGAGGCCGATCGCCTTCGCGCGCTCGCTCGGCGGGAACGTCACGGTGATGATCGAGAGCGTGCCCGGCATGAGCAGCGCGCCCCCGATGCCCTGCAGGAAGCGAAACACCACGAGCTGGCCCGTGGTCTGGGAGAGGCCGCACGCAAGCGAGAACGTGGTGAACGTCGCGAGCCCGATGAGGAACGTGCGCTTGCGCCCGTACTTGTCGCCGAGGATGCCACCGGTGAGGAGCAGGGACGCGAACGCGAGCACGTAGCCGTCGACGATCCATTGCAGTCCGGACACGCCGGCGCCGAGGTCGGTGCTGATGCGTGGGAGGGCGACGTTCACGACGGTGTTGTCGAGCATCGCCATCGCGAGCGCGAAGCACATCGTGAGCAGGACGATGACCTTCTCGCGCGCGTTGTCTCCCTCGAAACCGAAGAGACTCACGAATTCCTCCAGGTTGGTCGGCGGGCTGGGAACCTAGGGTGTGCAACCAAGCCTACGGCAGAACTCTTCCCGCGCCAGCCAAATCAGGTTCGGCCGGGCCGGGCGCCGCGCGGACGCCGCAGCATCTGCACCAGCGCCCGCTGCTGCCGGTCGAGCTCGCGCACCTCGGACTCCGGCGGCTGGACGTCCCCGTACCGGACGTCCTCGTACGCGCGCGTGAGCGCTCCGAAGCCCTCGCGGGCCTCGGGGAAGGCCTCGCCCACGACCGGTTCGAACTCGGCCGGCGTGAGGGATCCGTCCTTCGAGACGCCGCTGCGATCGAGCGCGAGCAGGGCCTCCGCGTACCAGCGCCGGATGCGATCGTCCGGCAGCTCGCGGCGCGCCCGCCCCGTCGCGACGGGTTCGGTCATGACCTTCTCCATCGTCGGGCGCGACGGTGTCCGGGCCCCGACCGGCTCCTCGGCGGTGGGCCTGATCCGTCGGAGGAACCGGTAGGCCGCGACCGCGAGGAGGACGAGCACCACGAATCCGAGGAACCTCGCCCACGGCCAGCTGCCGCCGGTGCTCGGATCGAGGGACACGCGGTCGAGGCGGTCGCCGAGGCGTTCGAGCGCCTCGCGGAGCGCCTCGGGGTTCAGGTGGATCCGCTGGAACAGCCAGAAGACCGGCTGCGCGAGGAAGACCAGCACGTGGATGAGCGCGTAGAGGCTCCACCCGATCGCGCCGGTCACGAATGCGCCGACGCGGTCGAGGCCGCCGCCGCGCATCCCGAGGGCGGCGCCGAGGAACGTGAGCGCCGCGAAGCACCAGGCGAGCAGGTGGGCGCTCGTGAGCCATTGCGAGCGGTCCTCGGCTTCGACGTTCGGGTCGTCCCACACGGACAGCGCGCGGCTGGAGAACGAGGCCACGAAGAAGAGCGGGATGAGCATGGCGAGCGGGAACCGCCAGATCTGCAGGTGGCCGCCGCCGGCGGCGATCACGGCCTCGACGCCGAGCGCAGCGGCACCCCACGCGATCTCACCGTGCAGCGGATCCAGGCGACCCCGGAACGCGATGCGAGCCGCCCTCGCCGCGAGGAGCGCGGATGCCACGAACGACAGGACGATCGCCGAGAGGTCGCCGTGCGCGGTCGCGGCCCCGACCGCGGCGGCGATGCCTCCCACCGCGAGAGGAAGGTTCTCGACGTGGCGGAAGCGCGACAGCACGTACACGGCGGCGGTGAACGCGGTCAGGAACGCGAGCGCGAACACGGCGACGGCGCCGCTCGTCTCGTCGCCGCGGGACATCACGAGGTGCACCGGCAGCGCGAGCGCGCACGCCTCCGCCAGCCCCGCGAGCGTCACGACGCGGAGGCCGGCGTTCGGCGGGGTCGACGGGACGGCGCGAACGCTCACCCCCGCCTCCGCTCGAGCGGCGAGACGTGGACGACGTCGGTCCCGCGCCGCCGCAGGACCTCCATCTCGTACCGGAGCGCGTCACCCGGCGCGGGGGACAGCACGAGCACCGTGGTGCGCCGCACCAGGCGGCGACCGACCTCACGCAGCACCGGCGCGAGGTCGTTCGTGGGCTGGTTCGGCATGCGGGCGAGCGCGGTGAAGAGCACGGCCTCCTGACCGGCGGAGGTCGCGGGCGCGATGCGCAGGGGGCCGCGTCCCTTGCGCAGGTGCGTGTTCGCGACGAGGCCCACTCGCCAGCCGGCCGCGATCGCCTGGCGGGCCGCGTAGCTCGCCCATCCGATCGTCTCCTCGGCGAGCGCGTCGTCCACGGATTGCCAGAACGGCTCCCCGTGCGCGACGTCGAGCGCGAAGATCACCTCCGCGCTCCTCGTTGGGTCGAACCTTTTCGTCTGGAGCGTGCCGGCGTGCGCCGAGAGCCGCCAGTGCACGTGGTGCATCGGATCTCCTGGCTCGTAGTCGCGGACGCCGGCGAAGTGCTCGCGATCCTCGAACAGGCGGGCCGCGGGGGCCGGCGCGCCGAACGGCAGCGAACGCCGCACGCGCAGCGGCACGCCGACCGCGAGCTCGGGCATCACGAGCAGCGGGCGGTCGAGCTGAATCGACCGGCGGATCGGGGAGAGGTCGAAGGGATCCGCGAGGTCGACGTCGATCGGCTCGAACCAGTACTCCCCGCGATGGGGAGCGACGATCGGCAGGCGGAGCGTCGCCTCGCTCCGGCCCGGCATCGTGAGGCGGCGGCGATGACCGTGGAACCCGAGCAGCGCGACGTCGGCGGAGGGCAGGAGCCCCTCGGGAAGCGCGAGGTTCACGCGCACGATCGGCAGCGGCACGCGCTTCTCGTTGCGCATCGCGACCCGGATCGCGATGTCCTCCCCCGCGAACGCACGCGCGGGCTCGATCTCCGCCTCCACCGTGACCCCTCGCCACGCGGTTCTCGCCCACCATTGGCCGGCGAGGGCGATCGAGCCGACGGCGGCCGCCCACAGCAGCACGATGAAGACGCCCCAGGCGATCGCGATGATGCCGGCCACGCCCGCAAGCAGCAGGGCCGCGCGGCGGCGTTCGCGGTCCGTGCTATCCCTCCCGGAACTCCGTGGGGACGTCGACCGACCGCATGACCTCGCGAAGGATCTCCTCCGCCGATCGGTCGCGGATCCTTGCGTCGGTGGTCGCCACCAACCGGTGGCGGAACACGGGATCGGCGAGCACCTTCACGTCGTCGGGCAGGACGTAGTCGCGGCCGTCGAGCAGCGCGATCGCGCGCGCAGCGTCGCCCATCTGCTCGACGGCGCGCGGGCTCACGCCCACCGCGAGCTCGGGGTGCTCCCGCGTGGCCGTCGCGATCGCGATCACGTAGCGGCGCACCGCGTGCTCGAGGCGCACGTCGCCGACGAGGCCGCGCAGCTCCGCGAGCGGCGGCACCTCGCGCAGCGGCTCGGAGGGGAGGACCCGGTCCTCCGGGCGTGCCGTGAGGATCCGTTCTTCCTCCGCCTCGGTGGGGTAGCCGAGCCGGACCCGCAACAGGAACCGGTCGAGCTGCGCCTCGGGCAGCGGGAACGTCCCCTCGAGCTCGATCGGGTTCTGGGTGGCGAGCACGAAGAACGGCTCCGGCAGCGGGTAGGTGGTGCCGTCGGCCGTGACCTGGTGCTCCTGCATCGCCTCGAGGAGCGCGGCCTGGGTCTTCGGGGTGGCGCGGTTGATCTCGTCGGCGAGCAGCACCTGCGTGAAGATCGGACCCTGCCGGAACTCGAACTCGTTCGTTCGCAGGTTGAGGACGGACGCCCCCGTGATGTCGGACGGCATGAGGTCCGGCGTGAACTGCACGCGCTGGAACGTGAGCCCGAGGAGTCGCGAGAGGATGCGCACGAGCGTCGTCTTTCCGACGCCAGGCACGTCGTCGACGAGCACGTGCGAGCCGGTGAGGACGCCGACGAGAACCAGTCGCAACGGATCGGCCATGCCGAACAAGCGCCGATCCACGACCGACGCGAGCTCGTCGTAGAGCTTCCTCGCGCGTTCCGGGTCGGCCATCGCACCAGCATAGGACGCCTACCGAGGCGCCGATCTTGCGCTTTCCTGCTCCCGGATACGGGCGCTCGCGCACGTAGGATGGCCGCGCATGCGAACGAGGGGAGGTCCCGCCGCTCTCGCCGTGCCGCTCGCGTTCGTCGTGCTCGCGGCGGTCGCGACCGGCTGCTCCAGCGATCGCAGCGTCCTCGTGCCCGGCACGTCGTCGCCGGGGACCTCCGCGTCGCCGCCCCCGCCGAGCGTCACCGCGCTCGACAGCACGCAGGTCGCCCCGGGTCCCGTCGGCATCGCCGCGGGATTCGGCAGCGTCTGGGTGGTGAGCGCCGGCACGCCGACGCTGTCGCGTCTCGCGCAGGGCAGCGGTACGGTGCAGGCCACGGTCCCGGTCGGCGAGGGCGCGCGGCAGGTCGCCGTGGGGTTCGACTCGGTGTGGGTGTCGAACTCGGCGGCCGACTCCGTGACGCGCGTCGAGCCCGAAACCGACAGCGCCGCCGTGACGATTCCCGTGTGCGACGCGCCGGACGGGTTCGCGGTGACGTCGGCGGCGATGTGGGTCGTGTGCTCCGGCTCGGCCACCGTCGCGCGCATCGATCCCCGCACGAACGTCGTCGTCACGCAGGTGCCGGTCGGGCTCGAGCCGCACTTCGCCATCGGAGCTTTCGGATCGGTCTGGGTGTCGAACGCCGGCGGTGCGAGCGTGAGTCGCATCGACCCGCGCGCGGGCGCGGTGATCGGGACGATCCCGACCGGCTTCGGCCCGCGCGCCCTCACCGCGTTCGCCGGCAGCGTGTGGGTGTCGAACACCGAGGGAGCCGCCGTGCAACGCCTGGACCCCACGACGTCGCAGGTGACCGAGACCATCCCGACGCCGGCCTTTCCCGACGGGCTGCTGCCGGTCGCCGGATCGCTCTGGGTGGCCTCCCAGGTCGGACCGGAGCTCGCGAGGATCGACCCGCGATCGAACGCGATCGCCGACACGCACGCGGTGGGAGACCACCCGCGCGTCCCGGCCGACCAGCTGCTCGCGCTCGCCGACGGGGCCCTGTGGCTACCGATCTTCGAAGGAGACCGGGTCGTGAAGGTCGCCATCCCGCTCTGACGGTGCTGGAGCTCGTCGACCTTTCCCGCCGCTACGGGGACGTGGTCGCGCTCGACCGCGTGTCGTTCGCCGTGCCGGAGGGGACGATCGTCGGCTTCGTCGGCCCGAACGGCGCCGGGAAGACCACCGCGATGCGCATCGCCCTCGGCGTGCTCGAGCCCGACACCGGCACCGTGCGCTGGCGCGGAAACGCCGTCGACGCGGACGCGCGCCGGCGGTTCGGCTACATGCCGGAGGAGCGCGGCCTCTACCCGAAGATGAAGGTCCTCGAGCAGCTCGAGTACCTCGCGCGGCTGCACGGGCTGTCGAAGGGTGAGGCGCGCCGTCGCTCGGTGGACGTCGTCGATCTGCTGGGCGTGACCGAGCGGGCCGGCGACCGCGTCGAGGCTCTCTCCCTCGGCAACCAGCAACGCGTGCAGCTCTCCGCGGCGCTCGTGCACGCGCCCGAGGTCCTCGTGCTCGACGAGCCCTTCAGCGGACTCGACCCGATCGGCGTCGACGTGCTCTCCGGCGTCCTGCGCGCCCAAGCCGATCGCGGGGTCCCGGTGGTGTTCTCGAGCCACCAGCTCGAGCTCGTCGAGCGCCTCTGCGACGCGGTCGTGCTCATCAACCTCGGCCGCGTCGTCACCCAGGGCTCGATCGACGAGCTGCGCGCGTCGCGCGATCGCCGACTGCTGCGCGTCGAGGTCTCGGGCGGGGACGCGCGCTGGTTCGACGCCGTCCCGGGCATTCGGCTGGAGGACCGGCGAGACGAGGCCGTGCTGCTCGCGCTCGGAGAGGGAGTGGACGAGCAGCGCGTGCTCGACGTCGCGCGCGCCACCGGTGACGTCCGGCACTTCAGCCGCGTTCGCCCCACGCTCGCCGAGCTGTTCCGCGAGGCCGTGCAACCGTGAGCGACGACCGCGGTACCTGGAAGCTGGTCGCGAGGCGGGACTTCTGGGTCCGGCTGCGCGATCGCGGCTTCCTCATCTCCACCGCGATCACGCTCGTGATCCTCTGCGGGCTGATCCTGATCCGCGCGAACACCGCGATCGGACGGCCGGTCTTCGACCTCGGAATGGTCGGCTCGAGTGTGTCGCCCGACGCGATCACGCGGCTCGCCGACACGCAGGGGGTCACCGTGCACGCGCGGACCTTCGAGGACCGGACCGCCGCTGAGGGTGCGCTGAGATCGGGCGGGATCGACGCGTTCCTCGAAGACGACGCGTCGCTCGTCGGCTTGCACGATGCGCCGTCCGCGGCTCTGCAGCAGGTCGTCCAGGCCGCCGTGGTGAGCGAGCGGCTCGCGACGGTGCTCACCGAAGCAGGGCTCTCGCCCGAGGACCTCTCGTCGATCCAGGAGCGGCTCGGGTCGGTATCCCTCGAACCCGGCGACCCCAACGCGGACGAGAACGGGCGCGTGGCCGTGGTGATGTTGCTGCTGCTGTACGGACAGCTGTTCGGGTACGGCATCTGGGTCTCGAGCGGGGTGATCGAGGAGAAGTCGTCTCGTGTCGTGGAGGTCCTCCTCGCGACGATCCGTCCGCGTCAGCTGCTGGCCGGGAAGATCGTGGGCATCGGCGGGCTCGGCCTGCTGCAGCTCGCCGTGATCGGCGTCGTGGCGGCCACGCTCGCGAGCGCCACCGACGTCCTCGCGATCCCAGGTCACGCCTTCGCCACCATCGGCGTCGCGCTCGTCTGGTTCGTCTTCGGGTTCGGCTTCTACGCGTCGCTCTTCGCGGTGGCGGGCGCCCTCGTGTCCCGCATGGAGGAGCTGCAAAACGCGATCGTCCCGATCAACCTCACGATCCTCGGATCGTTCTTCGTCTCGATCGCGGCGATCGACGATCCGAACAGCGCCCTCGCGACCTCGGCCTCGCTCGTGCCGTTCTCGTCGGCGCTCGCGATGCCGGTGCGCATCGCCGTCCACGCGGCGCCCCTCTGGCAGGAGGCGCTCTCGCTCGCGCTCCTGTCGGGGTCGATCGCCGTGCTCGTCCCGCTCGCCGGCCGGCTCTACGCCGGTGCGGTCCTGAGGATCGGCGCACGCGTGAAGCTGCGCGACGCGTGGCGGGCGGCGTCCTAGGCGCGCCTCGCGTGGAAGAGGTCGATCGGCACGCTGAGGCCGCGCAACGTCACCTCGCCGATCTCCGCGAGCTCGTAGCCCTGGGCGGAGCCGGCATCGACGGCGTCGGCGGTCACGAGGACCTCGTTGGGCCGCGCGTAGTCGGCGACGCGGGCCGCCACGTTCACGGTACGGCCGAAGTAGTCGCCGTCGCGAAGGATGACGGGTCCGGCGTGCACGCCCATCCTTGCTCTGGGCAGCCCGCGCTCCGGCGCGTCGTGAACGAGCTCGAGGCCGAGCCGGACCGCATCGGCCGGGTCCGCCGCGTGGAACATCACGCCGTCGCCGAGGAGCTTCACGACGCGTCCACCGTGGCGGGTCGCCGCGGCGCGCACCATGTCGCCGAGCTGCTCGGCGAGGCGGACGGCCGCCTCATCGCCCTCGCGCTCGGTGAGGCTCGTGTACCCGGACAGGTCGAGGAACGCGATCGCCGGCGGTCGCTTCGGACGGCGCCGCGCCATGCCGGACCGCTCGAGCGTGATCTCGAGGTTCTGCAAGACGTCGCCGACGATGGCGTGCTCCATGTGCCTCGCGTGGAGCAGCAGCATGCCGTGGTTGGCGCTCTCGAGGAACGCCTTGCCGATCTCCGCGGCGGTCTGGATGGCGTCCTTCATCGGGAGGCCCGACGAGTAGAGCGGATCCTCGACGTGGTCACGGAAGAAGCGGACCTGCGACTCCGCGATGCGCCGTAGGGAGTCGCCGAAGATCCGCGCGGCCGGAAGCGACGCGTCCTCGTCGCGCCCGACGCCGTTGAAGATGACCGCGATGAGGTCGAGGCACTCCGCGTCGTCCTCTCGGACGCGATCATCCCAGCCGGGCATCGGGAGCTGCCACGCCGCGTACGTTCGCTCGACGAGCGAACGGGGAAGGTCACGCTCCGAGGCAAGCTTCGCGAGGGTCTGGTCGGAGAACGGGTGAGGGTTCGGGAAGATGAGGTCGGCCCACGCGTTGGACCACGCGCCGTCCGCGACGAGCGCCGAGATCTGTTCGGGGGCGATGCCCGCCTGGTCGAGCGACTCGTAGAGCCGCGCGAGCTGGATGTCGGGCGGCCGGAACCCGTCGTGTCCCGGATCGAGGATCTTGAGTTCGACGAAGCGCCGCACGCGCGCGGCGTCGACGCCCGAACGCGCGACGAGCTCTTCCTCGCTGAGTCCGGCCATAGGCGCCGATGCTACGCCTCGGCGCGGCGATAGGTTTGACCGGATGACCGGCTGGACGCGCGCGAACCTCCGACACGCGGCCCGGATGCTTCGCTACGGGCGCAACCCGGCCGCGACCGTGTACGAGAGCCTCGGAGACGACTTCTTCCTGGCGCTCGCGCCGGGCTGGCTGAACCTCGGCCTGTGGGAGGGCGACGGATCGGATCCGTCGGAAGCGCCGCTCGCGGTCGAGCGGCTCGTGCGCGCGCTCGCGGCCGACCTGCCCGAGGGCGGCGACGTCATCGACGTCGGCAACGGCCTCGGCGCGCAGGACCCGGTGATCGCCGGCGAGGCTCGTCCGCGGCGGCTCGTCGCGGTGAACGTCACCCACGCGCAGCTGGTGGCGGGCCGCGAGCGGCTGCGCACGGCCGGCGCGCTCGCGGTGAACGCCGACGCGACCCGGCTGCCGTTCGCGGCCGCGAGCGCCGACGGCGTGATCAGCGTCGAGGCCGCGTTCCACTTCCCGTCCCGCGGGGCGTTCTTCGCCGAGGCCCATCGCGTCCTCCGGCCGGGAGGGGTGCTCACGATGTCCGACGTGCCGGTCGCGAGGGACCCGCACGGGCCCCGGGAGCTCGTCGCCGGCCTCTCACAGCTGCGCGTGTGGGGGCTCCGGCGCGCGGCCGCGATGCCGGTCGCCGACATCGTGACGGCGGCGCGCGAGGCGGGCCTCGTCGACGTCGAGGTCGACCTCGTGGGCGAGCGCGTGATCGGCCCCGCGCTTCGCTTCGTTCGCGATCGCCTGCGCCGCAGCCGGTCCGCGCTTCCCCGGTCGTACGAGCTCGCGGTCGCGTTCATGCTGCGCCAGGCCGAGCTGCTCTGGGAGCGCCGGCTCGTCGACTACCTGTTGCTGCGCGCGCGCCGTCCCACGTCGATCGGAGGCCCGTGAGGCCGAGCGGTCAGTCCTCGCCGAGCTCGCGTCGAAGCGACGGCAGCGGCAGCGACCCGAGCGTGAGCACGGTGTCGTGGAAGTCCTTCAGCGACTGGCCGCTCGCCTGCGACCGTTCGCGCGCGCGCTCGATCTCGATCATCCCGATCATGTACGAGCAGGCCTGACCGGGGACCGCGATGTAGCGGTCGACCTCGATCACCGAGTCGGTGTGCGGCTGCCCCGAGTCCTCCATCGTCGCGATCGCCTGCTCGCGCGTCCATCCGAGTGCGTGGATCCCGGTGTCGGTGACGAGCCGCGCGGCTCGCATCGCCTGCGCGTCGAGCATGCCGAGGCGCTCGTACTCGTCCACGAACAGCCCCATCTCGTCGGCGAGCCGTTCGCTGTAGAGGCCCCATCCCTCCGCGAACGCGCTGCCGCCGAGGATCCCGCCGAACCGCCGGAGCGCCGGCCGATCCCGCATCTCCTGCTCGATCGTGATCTGGAAGTGGTGGCCCGGATTCGCCTCGTGGTACGTCGTCGTCGCGAGGTGGTGCAGCGCGCGCGACGGGAGGTCGAACGCGTTCACGTAGTACACGCCCGCTCGCGAGCCGTCGGCCGTCGGCGGCTGGTAGAACGCGAACGGCATGTCCGCCTCGCGGAACTCCTCCACGAGCTTCACGTCGCAGTTCGCGGAGGGCATCAGGTTGAAGAAGTCCTTCGCGACCTCGTAGCTCCGCTCGACCTGTTGGCGCGTGAGCTCGAGAAGCTTCTCGCGCGAGCCGGCGACGTTCGAGCCGGTGGCCGCGTGCGCGGCCACCGCCTCGGCCGGGGTCGCGTAGCCGAGTCCCGCCGCGATCTCGCGGCGTGACTCGGCGATCTCCGCCAGGCGCGCCCTGCCGAGGTCGTGCACCTCCTGCGCCCCGAGCGGAAGCGTCGTCCAGGCGAGCAGCTGCGCGGCGTACATCGCGTCGCCGTTGGGAAGCGCCGAGATGCCGATCGTCTCGGTCGCGTGCGGGAGGTAGGACCGCAGGGCCTCCAGGTACTTCTGGTAAGAGGGGTTCACGACGTCGCGGATCGCCTCGACGACGCGATCCCTCGCGTCGGGGTCGTCGCCGATGGGCGCGAGGGCGGGCGTGTCGCCGGGGTCGATGTCGAGCAGGCGCTCCGTCTGCGCGACGGCGCGCTCCGCGACGACGCGGGGCGAGGTCACGCCGACGCGGGGGCCCTCCTCGACGGTCTCGATCACGCCGTCCAGGAACCCCGGAATCGCGTGCAGCCGGGCGACGTAGCGATCGAGTCGCTCCGGCGTGTCCGCCGCCTGCACCGAGGCGAGCTCCGCGACGAGGTTCGCCGGGCCCCAGAGGTGACTCGCGACGGTCAGCCGGTCCAAACGATTCTCGAGGTCCGAGAGCGCGCGCTTCGCGATCGCCTCGACCACGTCGAGCGTGGTGCGCAGCACGAGGTCGAGCTCGGCCCTGTCGATCTCCGCGAGCTCCTCCAGCGCTCGCCGCTGCACGGCGCGGCTGCGTTCGCGGCCGGCCTCGGTCGGGTCCGGAAGGCGGTCGTCGAAGCGCTCGTCTCCGACGATCGTCCCCAGCAGGGGCTCCAACTCCAGCGTCTCGTCCCAGAACCGGTCGGCGAGCGCGCTCGCTCGTTGCGTGGCGTCCATCTGCGTGTGCTCCTCGGGTCGCGGCGTTCTAGAGGAGGCCTAGCGTACCGGCCCCGTCGACCTGCAGCGCCGCCCCCGACAGGAACGAGGCCGGCTCGGAGCAGACAAACGCCACGATGCGTCCGAAGTCCTCCGGGTCGCCCATGGGCCCGGTGAGGCCGAGCTCTTTCGCGCGATCCGTGGCGTGCGGGCCGGGCGCGAGCACGTTCAGCGTGATCCCGTCGGGGACGAGGTCGGCCGCGGCGGTCTTCGCCCACGCCCAGAGTCCGGTGCGAGCAGCGTTCGAGTACGCGATCGTGGGGATCGGCTGCTTGATCGCCCACGAGGTGATGAGCGCGATCCGGCCCCACCCCGCGTCGCGCATCGCCGGCACCGCGGCGCGCACCAGCCGGACCGACGTCAGGAGGTTCGCGTTCACCGCCTCGAGCATCGGCGCGTCCTCGACCTCGAGCGCGCGGGCGGGGGGAGGGCCGCCCGCGTTCGCGACGAGGATCTCGAGCGAGCCGAACCGCTCGAGCGCGGCGGCCACGAGCCGCCCGGGCGCGCCGGGGTCGGTGACGTCGGCGGGGACGGCGAGCGTCTCACCGGGCAGCTCGTCCGCGGTGGCCGCGAGCCGTTCCGGCTCGCGGGCACAAAGCACCACCTTC
>DATBIS010000035.1:0-6006 GCA_036556805.1 Actinomycetota bacterium
GGCACCTTCTTGCGCGAGACGGTCTGGATCGCGGCGAAGTTCACGAACATGCCCTGGGCGGTCTCGGGGCGCAGGTACGCGATCGCGTCGTCGTCCTCGACCGGCCCGAGGAACGTCTTCAGCATCAGGTTGAACTGCTTCGGCTCGGTGAACTCCGTTCCCCCGCAGTTGGGGCACGTGACGACGCCAGCCTCGTCGGCCTCGAGGTGGTCCTGGCGGAACCGCTGGTGGCAGTTCGTGCACTCGACGAGCGGGTCGTGGAACGTCTCGAGGTGCCCGCTCGCCTCCCACACCCTCGGGCTCGTGACGATCGCCGCCTCGACGCCGACCACGTCGTCGCGCAGCTGCACGATCGAGCGCCACCACGCGTTGCGGATGTTCCGCCGGAGCTCGACCCCGAGCGGGCCGTAGTCCCACGACGAGCGCAGACCACCGTAGATCTCCGCCGACTGGAACGCGATGCCCCGGCGTTTCGCGAGGCTGGTGACGGCCTCCATGAGGTCGGTCATGGCGATGGGGTCTCCTCTCCCGGCCGCTGGCTGCGACCGCTGGCGTGAGCTCATCGTACCGGCGAACCGATCGGGCCCCGGCCTCGCCGCGAGCCGGGAGCACCGATCGACGGCGTGCGTCAGGCGTCCTCGAGCGCGCCGAAGCGTCGCTGGCGCTTCTGGAAGTCGCGGATCGCCTCGTACAGCGTCTCGCGTGTGAAGTCCGGCCAGAAGACCGGCGTGAACCACAGCTCCGAGTACGCGACCTCCCACAGCAGGAAGTTCGAGATGCGCTCCTCGCCGCTCGTCCGGATCAGCAGGTCGGGCTCGGGCATGTCGGGGTGGTAGAGGCGCTTCGCGATCTCGCGCTCGTTCACCTTCTCGGGTCGCAGCCGGCCCTCACACACGTCGGCGGCGAGCTTCTTCACCGCGTCGACGATCTCGGCGCGCCCGCCGTAGTTGAACGCGATCGTGAGCGTCATGCCGGTGTTGTTCCGCGTGAGCTCCTCGGAGATGCGCATCTCCTTGAGCACGCTGCGCGGCACGCGCCAGTCGCGCCGGCCGCTCCAGCGGATGCGGACGTTCATGTCGTTCAGCTCATCGCGGCGCCGACGGAGCAGCTCGCGGTTGAAGTTCATGAGGTAGAGCACCTCGGGCTGGGGGCGCTTCCAGTTCTCGGTGCTGAACGCGTAGACCGTGAGCCAGCGCACGCCCACCTCGTTCGCGCCCTTCACGGTGTCCCAGAGCGCGTCCTCACCGGCCCCGTGGCCCGCGGTGCGCGGGAGCCCGCGCTGCTGTGCCCAACGGCCGTTGCCGTCCATCACGATCGCGACGTGCGCGGGCACGCGCGAACGGTCGATGTCGAGCAGGAAGCTCATGGTGCCGTCCTCACCAACATCGGCACCGACTTCATGCGCCGCTCGAGGTGGTACTCCGCGAAGCTGTAGAGGAGCGCCCGCGACTCCTTGCGAACCCTCTGATCCGGCTGCACGATCGCGCCGGCGTCGTTCAGGTCGGCGAGCGCCAGGGCCGCGAGGTACTCGAGCGCCGCACGCGAGCACGGACCGGCGCCCTGCTCGGCGCAGCGGGCGCAGATCGCACCGCCGAGCCCCGCGTCCCACAGCTGAGGATCGCGGTCGCCGCACACGGCGCACGCCGTGAGCGACGGGTGGAACCCCGAGAGCGACAACATCTTCAGCATGAACGACTCCGCGACGGCGGCGGGGTCGGCCGGTGCGGCGTCGAGCGCACGGCAGCCCGCCAGCAGCAACAAGGTGAGGCGAACGTTCCGTTCATGTTCTTCGGCAACCTTGTCGACCGCCTCGAGCATCGTCTCGCCGGCCGCGAAGCGCGCGAGGTCCTCCCGGATCGTCATGTGCGGGGCGATGATCTCGGCCTGCGTGACGGTGTCGAGCGCGCCGCGACCGCGGT
The DNA here is from genome assembly GCA_036556805.1 of Actinomycetota bacterium. Taxonomy (GTDB): domain Bacteria; phylum Actinomycetota; class UBA4738; order UBA4738; family HRBIN12; genus DATBIS01. The sequence goes on from DATBIS010000035.1 coordinate 1,920, forward strand.
AGAGCATCAGGTTCACGTGCGTGAACGGCTCGAGGCGAGCGCCGAACCGGCTCTTGGTCTTGCGGATGCCCTTCGCAACAGCCCGCACCTTGCCCGACCCCTGGGTCATGACGGTGACGATCTTGTCGGCCTCGCCCAGCTTGTAGGAGCGCAGGACGATGCCCTGTTCCTTGTAGGGCGGCATCTGCGAATCGTAGCGCCCGGAGTGTTGCAGACACCTCAGCCGAAGTGTGGTGTTTCGGTTGCGGCCACCGACTTCCGGCGGGTTCAGTCGTAGCCCGTCCGTGCCGAAATACCCAACAGCGTGCCGGGGATCCCTCGGCCGCCTATTGCGAAGGAACGCGGGAGGCCGGTACGTGAGCGACACGATGATGGAGGCCGAAAGCCCGGTCGGTCGGGTGGGCACCGGAACGGTGCTCGACCGGGTGATCGAACAGTTCCGAGAGCAGAACCCCGGCTTCCTGATCGGCGACGACGTGATCCGCCGCTACCACCTCGCGATGCAGTCCCGAGGATTCGTGATCCTCTCGGGCGCAAGCGGAACCGGCAAGACCTGGCTCGCTCAGGCCTACGCGGAAGCCGTGGGGGCGCGCCCCAAGCTCGCCGCGGTCGATCCCAGCTGGTCCTCGAACGAGGACCTGCTCGGCTACCTCTCCCCCCTCGACGGCTTCTACCACCACACGCCGTTCAGCGAGTTCGTGCAGGAATCCGCCCGCGAGTGGAGCTCGGCCGACCTCGCCGGACGGACCGCTCGCGAGTTCCACGTGATCCTCGACGAGATGAACCTCGCGCGGGTCGAGCACTACTTCTCGCGGTTCCTCTCGGCGATGGAGGTCCGCTCGCGCGAGGGCATCGCGCGCCTCGACCTCGCGCCCGGCCACACGGTCGAGCTCACCCCGAACCTGCGATTCGTGGGCACCGTGAACATCGACGAGACCACGCACGGATTCGCCGACAAGGTCTACGACCGCGCGCAGCTGATCGAGCTGCCACTGCAGCGCGACTACGTCGTCGAGTACCTCGAGGCCGAGCCCTACGGCGAGGTCCTGCTGCGCATCTGGGACGTGCTCCGCCCGATCGCGCCGTTCGGATTCCGGGTGCTCGAAGAGGTCCACAACTACGTGGTCTCCGCGGGCGACGTCGGGGTCGAGTGGCAGATCGCGCTCGACGAGCAGCTCGTGCAGAAGGTGCTGCCCCGCGTGCGAGGCGCCGACGCCCGGTTCGACGAGGCGCTCTCGGGGTTCGCAGAGGCCCTGGACGACCGGTTCCCGCTCGCGAAGTCCAAGGCCGAGCTGATGCGTGAGGACTACGCCTCGCATGGCTTCGCCAGCTACTTCTGAGCGGGCTGCGGAGCCGGCCGCCGAGCCGGAGCCGTTCGGCCTGGAGATCCTCGCCGAGATCGTGCACGGGGTGGAGGGCCGGCCGGGTCTGGCCGAGGTGCTCGTTCGCCTCCAGCAGGCGCACCGGAAGGATCTCGTGCGGGTGGAGCGATGGACCTCGGGGGATCTCGCCCGGCACCCCGAGCCTAGGGAGCTGATCCGCAGCCGCCGCAAGCCAGGAAACCTCGATGAGCTCGGCCGACTCAAGCGCGTCTACGACTCGCGACGCGTGATGACATCGGACATCCACGAGAACCGTGTAGTGCTGCACGCGGTGCGGGAGGTGCGGCGGGCGCTCGAAGCGTGCGAGGAGGCCGACGCCGCGGCGCTGCTCCTCGAGCTCGACGCGGCGATCGCCCAGGCGCCGTTCCTCGAAGACGTCGGGCGTTTGCGCGGACTGCCCGGAGTACCGACCGCGACCCTCGCGGGAGACCCCCTCTACCGAACCGTCTACGAAGCCTGGCTCACCATGCGCAGCCCGGCGACCTCGGCCGTGTGAGCCGAGATGTAGTCTCATAGACATGCTATCGTGACTACATGAACGTCGGCATCCGAGAGCTCAAGGCGAGACTCTCCGAGTTCGTCGAGCGGGCGGCTTCGGGCGAGACGATCCAGGTCACCGACCGAGGCCGACCGAAGGCGATGCTCGGTCCCCTCCCCGGCACGCCCGATCTCGAGGGCGCGGTCGAGGAGGGCTGGATCGCGCCCGGGACCGACACCGATCCCGTGCCGAGGCGTCAGCGTCATGTCGGGAGAACGGACATCGCCGAAGCGATGGCGGAGGATCGAGGCGCGTGACCCTGTACGTGGACTCGAGCGCGATGCTCAAGCTCTACATCGAGGAGCCCGAGAGCGCGGCGTGCGAGGAGATCATGGTCTCCGATCCCGTCTGGCTGACAGGTCGCCACACCGTGGTCGAGGTTCGGAGGAACCTCGCTCGTTTGCTCGGGGGCCGGGCCCTTGCCTCCGCCCGCGAGCAGTTCGGGTCCGACTGGGAACGCTGCAACGTCGTCGAGCTCGACGAGACGACGTGCCGCCACGCCGCAGAGATCGCCGAGGTCACCGGCGCCCGCTCCTTGGACGCCATGCACCTGGGCGCCGCCCGTCGAGCGGGAGGAGGTCGGGTGCCATTCCTCACCTACGACCTGCGACAGGCACAGATCGCTCGAACCCTCGGCTGGGCCGTGCTGGGCGCTTGACCGCAGCGACGATCCTCCACGCGCCCGATCCGTCCGAGGCTCCCTCACGATCCGGTGACCGAGGCGTGATATTGAAGCGAGCTCGGGCTTCAGCCTTCGATCGTCGCCATCATCTTGATCAGTTCGTCTGGTGACCCATCCAACTGATAGGCGGTGATCAAGCGATCGTTTCGGACCATCTCGATGACGGTAACGCGGTCCGCGCCAGGGGGCCGTCCGACGCCATCCACGGTCGGCTTCTCACCGGCAGGTACGACCCTCGCGGCACTTCCTCCAATCGTCGTCACGAACCCCAGCCCGCGGTCCTCGGTCTGCTGCTCGAACACCTCTCGCGGATCCTGAGTCGACTTCAGGGGCTCTGAGAGAAGTACGACGTTGCTTCCGTACCGCAGCGCGAACTCCGCGCTATCAGCGAGGAGGAAGACGTCGGGACTCTTGTCCTCCGATGGCACAGCATCCTCATCCGGCACCTCGAGCTCGAAGTCAGCCTCAACCGATGCCTCAGTGAGAGTCGTCGCGCCTCCACTGAAGAAGACGGGTCCGTTGGGATCAAAGAGATGAGCGATCGGGTCGGGCGCGGGCAAGGCAGGCTCACGTCCCGGTGCTTGCTGCTGCACGACGCGGAAAGCCAACAACCCAGCCAGAACGAGGACCAGGACCAGAGGAAGGCCTCGGAGAAGGATCCTGCCGAACATCGTTCCTCCTAGCACGTCGATAACGCCTTCCCCGGGTTGCGAACCATCGAACCTCGACCCTGGGCACCCCTAAGCGCCCATCGGGTGCCAGACGGTCTTGAACTCCGCGAACGCGGTGATCTCGTACGGGCTCTGCGCCGCCTCGTCGAACGGGTCGACGTCGGGAGCGCGATGCACGCGCTTCACGTTCTCGGCCGCCGCCCGCTCGCTGTCGGCGAGCAGTTCCGCAGGTACGCCGGTCACGTCGAGGCCATTGACGTCCATGTGGCTCGCGAGCCACGGAACGAGCTCGGCCGTGCTTCCGGTGAGGACGTTCACGACGCCGCCCGGCACGTCGCTCGTGGCGAGCACCTCGGCGAGCGAGACCGCGGGAAGCGGGGATCGCTCGCTCGCGATCACGACGGAGGTGTTCCCGCTCACGATCGCGGGAGCGATGCGCGAGACCAGGCCGAGCAGCGCTTGGTCGCCGGGCGCGACGATGCCGACGACGCCGGTCGGCTCCGGCAGCGTGAAGTTGAAGTACGGGCCCGCGACCGGGTTCGTCGCGCCGGTCACCTGCGCGAGCTTGTCGGCCCAGCCCGCGTACCAGACCCATCGGTCGATCGAGGCGCTCACGCCCCGGGCCGGATCCGCTGCACCCGCATCGGTAAGCTCGGCCTCGAACTGCGCCCGGCGGCCCTCCATCATCTCCGCGACCCGGTAGAGGATCTGGCCGCGCAGGTACGCGGTGGCGCCGGACCAGGCCGGGAACGCGCCGCGGGCGGCGACGACCGCTTCCCGCAGGTCCTTGCGGGAGGCCCGCGAGACCTGGGCG
>DATBIS010000036.1:0-3590 GCA_036556805.1 Actinomycetota bacterium
AGTACTCGACGATCAGGCGCTCTTCGACCTCGACCGGCAGGGGAATCTCGCCGCGGTCGGGGTAGCGTGACAGCGTCCCCTGGCCCTGGTCCTTGTTCCGGTAGAGGTAGCCGGGCGGGTCCGAGGTGATTTCGAGGGCCTCGTGCACGAACACGAAGTTCCTCGCCTTGGGGGAGACCTCGATCGTCTGGCCGGGCTTCACTTGGGCGCTCGGCACGTCGATCCGCTTGCCGTCGACCGAGACGTGGCCGTGGGAGACGAGCTGCCGGGCCTGGCGGGTGCTCAGCGCGAACCCGAGCCTCAGGACGACGGTGTCGAGACGGGTTTCGAGCTGACGGATCATCTCCTCGCCGGTGTGGCCCCGGGACCGCGTGGCGTGGTCGTAGTACTGGCGCATCTGCTTCTCCGACACCATGTAGATGTGGCGGAGCTTCTGCTTCTCCAGGAGCCTCGTCTGGAACTCGGAGATGCGCTTGCGGCCCCGACCGTGCTGGCCGGGGGGATACGGGCGCTTGTTGGCCGGGCAGTTCGGACGGCCGCAGAGCGGCGCGCCGACACGTCGGCAGGTACGGTGGCGAGGTCCCATCTTGTCCATGCGGTCGGCAAGGTTACCAAAGGCTTCGATGCGCTGACCTGCGGCGATGCGCCGAGTCGATAGCATCGCCGCCGATGGACGTGCGAGATCGGGCGATCGGAAGCGTCCTCGGGCTGGCGGTCGGCGATGCGCTCGGGGCTCCGTTCGAGGCGATGCGACGAGACAAGATTCCAACGCCGCTTCCGGCGTTCGAGCTGCCGTGGATGGGACTTCCACCGGGAACAACGACGGACGACACGGCGATGGGGCTCAACCTTGTCCGCTCGCTGGTGGAAACACAGTCCCTCGAAGTGGACGACGTACTCCGCCGTCACCTCGAGTGGCTCGCCACGTCGCCTCCCGACGTCGGGAACCTCACACGCGTCGTGCTGTCGTGGGCGCGCGACGGCGTTGCGGACCCCGCGCGGCGCTACGTCGAGGAGCGCGGCCCCGAGGTGTCGGCCGGGAATGGCTCGGTCATGTACTGCGCGCCGCTCGGGGCGGCGTACACGAATGCGCCGGACCGGCTGCACGAGCTCGCGCCGGCGATGTCCGCGATCACGCACGCCGACGAACGGTGTGGGACGGCGTGCCTCGCGGTGACGCTCGCGGTCGCGGCACTCGTTCGCGGAGAAGACGCCGAGCGGGCCGTCATCGACGCGGTGCACGCTTGCGAGGGCCGCGAGGGCGACGAGGAGCTGAAGGAGCTCGTCGACGGCGCCGGGATCGTTCGACCGATCGACGGACCGGATCGCGGGTTCGTCTTCTTCACGGCGGGAGTGGCACTGCGAACAGCCGCACGTGCGCCGACCTTCCAGGATGGACTTCGAGAGGTGGTTGCGCTCGGCGGCGATACCGACACGAACGCGGCGGTCGCTGGATCGCTGCTGGGCGCGCGAGACGGAATCGGTGCGTTGCCGGCGGCGTGGCTCGCGAAGCTCGTCGACCGCGAAGACATCGAGCGAGAGGCCGAAGCGCTCGCGGACCTCGCGGTCTCAGGAACCGCCGTCTGACGGTTGACGCCGGCAAGAGGCGTGCCGACACTGAATTCGTGATCCCCACGCTGCTCCTCGCGGGCCTGATCGTCGGACGATGGTGGGCGGCGGCGGTTGCCGCGGTCGTGTGGCCGATCGTCCTCGCCGTCACGCTCCCGGATGGACGCGAGCTCGATGTTGTCGTCGTCGGCGCGCTCCTCGCCGTCGCGAACACGCTCGTGGGCGTGGCCGTGCACAAGGCGATCCTGTGGCCGTGGCGGCACGCGCATCCGGCCGGTCGCTGACCAACAGACTTCTCAGACCACCGCGCGGAGCGGCTTCGTCGCGACGTAACCCTCGTCCGGGCCACGAGTTCGGCGCACGCGGCCCGCAGCAAGCAGCTCCGTCACGGTCTCATCGACGACGCGGAAGGGGATCGCGTACCAGTTCGCAAGGCCCTGCCGCGTCCAGACGTGTTGGGGGTTGCGTTCGAACGCGTGCTCGACGGTTCGGCGGGCGAACGACTCGCGGGTCTCGACGCGCGGCTGCGGCCAGGGGAGCATCACGGGATCCAGCGTCCACGACACCGGAACCTCCTTCCGTCGGGTGCCTGGGGCCGGCACCACCGCCGTCCAGGGTGCCACGAGGTCCGAAAAAAGGTGCGCCGAGAACCTGAACGGCGCCTGAACGTTGGCCGTCGCCCGGGATTGGGAGAATGCGTCGCATGTCGGACCAGGGCGAGGTGCGCGAGGAGCGGCGGATCGTCACGGCGCTCTTCGCCGACCTGGTGGGGTCGACGACGCTCGCCGAACGGCTCGACCCCGAGGAGTTGAAGCTCATCGTCGCCGACGCGATCGCGCGCATGGTGGGCGCGATCGAGGCCTTCGGCGGAACCGTGAAGGACCTCGCGGGAGACGGCGTGCTCGCGTTGTTCGGGGCTCCGGTCGCGCATGAGGACGATCCCGAACGGGCCGTGCGCGCGGGGCTCAGGATCCTCGAGGAGATCGCGGCGTTCGCCGGTGAGGTCGAACGGGGCTGGGGCATCGCGGGATTCGGCGTCCGCGTGGGCGTGGACACGGGGCCGGTCGTCACGGGTGCGATCGGCTCGGGCGGCCGCGTCGAGTACGCGGCGCTCGGGGACGCGGTGAACACCGCGGCGAGACTGCAATCGCACGCGAAGCCCGGGTCGCTGCTCGCGGGCGAGGAGACGCATCGACTCGCGGAGGCGCTCTTCGACTGGGATGGGCCGCGGGAGCTCGACCTGAAGGGGAAGGCGCAGGCCGTTCGGGCGTGGCGCGTGGACGGCGTGCGATCGGTCGCCGGCCGGGTGCGCGGGCTCGAGGGCGTGCAGGCGCGGGTGGTGGGTCGCGACCGCGAGCTTGCCGCCGGGGCGGAGTCGGTGAGGGCGGCGGTGGCGGGGAGCGGCGGCATCCTCTACCTGGTCGGCGAGCCGGGGATCGGCAAGAGCCGGCTGCTCGCTGAGCTCGGGGCCGCGTTCGCGTCGGCGACGCCCGAGCACGGCCGGGCACTCTGGCTGGAGGGACGCTGCGTGTCCTACGGCGAGTCGATGCCGTACCTGCCGTTTCGCGACCTCTTGCGGTCGTGGCTCGGCGCGGCCGCCGACGACCCGGAGCTGCGCGTGCGCGTGGGGCTCCGGCGCCAGGTCGACCGCCTCTTCGGCGAACGCGCCGGCGAGATCGAGCCGTACCTCGCGGCGTTGCTCGGGCTCACGCTCGAGCCGGACGCGGCGGCGAAGGTCGCCGAGCTCGCACCGGAGGCCATGCAGTACCGGACGTTCGAGGTGGTGCGAACGCTGCTCGCGCGCCTCGCGGAGGACGGTCCGGTCGCGGTGGCGCTCGAGGACCTGCACTGGGCCGACGCCACGTCGCTGCAGCTGCTCGAACGGCTGCTTTCCGACACCGAGGTGTCGGCGCTGCTGCTGGTGCTCACGACCCGGCCCGAGCGCGACCATCCGTCCTGGCGCGTGAAGGAGCTCGCCGCGCGGGACCTCCCGCATCGCACGCGCGAACTCGCGCTCGAGG
>DATBIS010000037.1:0-9354 GCA_036556805.1 Actinomycetota bacterium
CAACACGAAACGCCTCGTCCCTTCCAGGGACGAGGCGTTGGCCCCGCGGTACCACCCTGCTTGCCGCGCGCCTCACGGCGCGCGGCCGCTCACCGGCCGCCGTCACGGCCTCCCGCGATCACGGGCGGACCCGCCTGCGCCTACTGCGGCGGCCGGACCCTCCGGCGCCGGTTGGGGCAGGGGCTCGGGGAGGATGTTCGCGAGGGGCTCGGCGCCGGGCTCCCACCGCCCCCGGCTCGCTCGCGCTTCGCGGTCCTCGCGACGCGGTTCCCGTCGTCGCCTCTTCGCGCATGGTACACCCGGGCGCGCGCGCGTCCCCGTCGAGGTGTTGCGTTCGAGCGAACTCCCCGGAGGCCAACTCGCCCCCTGACCTGCGCTTCCACGTGGCGGTACGGGCCCTGTGCTACCCTGCCCGGCCATGGCCACGACCAAGTCGACCAAGGCGAAATCGCCCTTCACGAAGAAGGAGCTCGACGACCTCCGCGCCGTGCTGCTCGCCGAGCGCGAGCAGCTCGATCGCCAGCTCGCCACGATCGAGGAGAACTCCTTCGCGGCGACGCAGTCCGACATCAGCGGCGAGGTGGCCTTCGACGACGAGACGGCCGACGCCGGCACGGCGACGTTCGAGCGCGAGCGGGACCTCTCGATCGAGAACAACGTGCGGGACCTCATGCAGAAGATCGACCGGGCGCTCGAACGGATGGACGCCGGGCGCTACGGCATCTGCGATCGATGCGGCAAGCCGATCGAGAAGGCGCGGGTTCGGGCGCTCCCGTACGTCGACCTCTGCATCAAGGACGCGCAGGCCCAGTCCCGCCGCTAGACCGGTGACCCCCACCGGCAAGAGGGGGGCCGCGGTGCTGTTCGGGGCCGCGGCGGCCGCCTACGGGATCGATCGTCTCACGAAGGCGTGGGTCGAGGGCTCCCTCCAGGGACGACCGCCGATCAGCGTCATCGACGGCGTGCTCGACCTCCGCTTCACGACCAACTCGGGGGGCGCGTTCTCGATCGGCCAGAGCGCCTCGTGGCTCTTCGCGGCCGCGACGATCGCGGTGTCGATCGCGATCGTCGCGACGGCCTTCCGCCACACGAGCCTGCTGACCGCCGCGGCGCTCGGGCTCGTGCTCGGCGGCGCCCTCGGGAACCTCACCGACCGCATCGTGCGGGGGACGGGCTTCACCTTCAACGGCCGCGTGATCGACTTCATCGACTTGCACGTGTGGCCGGTGTTCAACGCCGCCGACTCCGCGATCGTCGTCGGCGCGCTCCTGCTGGGGTTCACCGCGTTACGGCGGCGGGCCGATGACTGAGGAGTTCGCGGCCGACCCGGGCCGGCTGGACGCCGTCGTCGCGAGGCGGCTGGGCGCGCCGCGCGCCGACGCCCAGCGCGCGATCGACGCCGGCCGGGTCTCGGTCGACGGCATGGTGCGGCGCAAGTCGTATCGCCTCGCCGGGGGCGAGCTCGTGCGCGCGGAGCTGCTCGACGAGGCCGACGTACCCGCCGAAGGGCCGGCGGTCGAAGTCCGCTACGAGGACGAGCACCTGCTGGTGGTCGAGAAGCCGGCGGGGCTCGTCACGCACCCGACCCGCACCCGGCGCACCGGCACGCTCGTGAACCGTTTGAAGGGGATGGGGATCGCGCTGTCGCCGCTCGGCGGCGAGCTCCGGCCCGGCATCGTGCACCGCCTCGACGCGGGCACGAGCGGGCTGATGGTGGTCGCGAAGTCCGACGCCGCGTTCGAGAGGCTCTCCGCCTCGTTCACGTCCCACCAGGTGGAACGCCGGTACCTTGCGCTCGCGCGCGGGCGCGTGGCGCACGACGCCTTCGACGTCGAGGCGCCGCTCGGTCGGCGGGGGGCCCGCATGACCGCGCACTCGGCGGAGGGGCGGCACGCGGAGACCGCGTTCGAGGTGCGCGAACGGTTCTCGCGCTCGACCCTCCTGGATGCGGCGCCGCGCACCGGCCGCACCCATCAGATCCGCGTGCACCTCGCCGCGATCGGCCACCCGATCCTCGGCGATCGCGCGTACGGCGGAGGCGGCGACGACGCGACTCGGCTCGGGCTCGGCAGGCCGTTCCTGCACTCGTGGCGGATCGCGTTCGACCACCCGATCACGGGGGAGCGGGTCGAGATCGAGTCGGCGCTGCCCGCAGACCTCGACAGAGCCCTCGCGCGCGCCTCGCCGGAGCGCGTCGACGCGTCCGGTCTTGACGGTTCCGAGGGCCGGGCGTAGGTTGAGGTCCCTGCGAATCACAAGCGTGTAAGTTTTCCACAGCTGTGGAAACCGAGGGTCTCGGGAGACGATCGATCGACGGGTTCGTCCATCTTCACGTCCACACCGAGTACTCCCTGCTCGACGGAGCCGCGCGAATCGAGGCTCCCTCGTTCCACCCGGACGCTCCGACGATCTTCACGCAGGCCGAGCGCCTGGGCATGCCGGCGATCGCCATCACGGACCACGGATCCATGTTCGGCGCCCTCCGATTCCTCGAGGAGGGTCGCCGGCGGGGCGTGAAGGCCATCGTCGGAGTGGAGGCGTACGTGGCGCCCGGCTCGCGCTTCGACCGAAACCCCGGCGAGAACGAGGAGAAGTACCACCACCTCACGCTCCTCGCCGAGAGCGAGACCGGCTACCGCAATCTCCTGCGCCTCGTCTCCGACGCCCACCTGCAGGGCTTCTACCACCGTCCGCGGATGGACCGTCAGCTGCTCGCGGAGCACGCCGAGGGCGTGATCGCGCTCTCGGGATGCCTGTCGTCGGAGGTGAACTCGCTGCTCCTCAACGGCCGAGAGGATCGCGCGCGCGAGGTCGCGGGGGAGTACCGCGACATCTTCGGCGCCGACTCGTACTTCATCGAGCTCCAGGACCACGGCCTGGACGACCAGCGCCGCGTGCTCCCGAAACAGCGCGCGCTCGCGACCTCGATCGGCGTTCCCCTCGTCGCGACGAACGACCTGCACTACACGATGCCCGAGGACGCGAAGCCGCACGACGTCCTGCTCTGCATCCAGCAGCAGAAGGTCCAATCCGACACGCGCCGGCTGCGGTTCGACTCGGACGCGTTCTACCTCAAGAGCGCGGCAGAGATGCGCGAGATCTTCGCGGATCTGCCGCAGGCGTGCGACCAGACGCTCGCGATCGCCGAGCGGTGCGAGCTCGACCTCGTGTACGGGGAGCGAGCGCCCGCCGACCAGCGCTTCCACCTGCCTCGCTTCGAGACGCCGCACGGCGAGCCGATCCCGGAGTACCTCCGCGCGCTCGTGTACGAGGGCGCGAAGGAGCGATACGGCGGCGGCCTCACCGACGAGCTCCACGACCGGATCGAGCACGAACTCTCGGTGATCATCCAGATGGGGTTCGCGGGGTACTTCCTGATCGTGTGGGACCTCATCCGGTTCGCGCGCGACGCGGGGATCCGCGTGGGCCCCGGGCGGGGGAGCGCCGCGGGCTCGGTGGTGTCGTATTGCCTGCGCATCACCGACCTCGATCCGCTCCGGTACGGCCTGATCTTCGAGCGCTTCCTGAACCCGGAGCGGCGCCAGATGCCCGACCTCGACATGGACTTCGACGAGCGACGGCGCGACGAGGTGATCCGGTACGCGTCGGAACGGTACGGCTCCGACCACGTCGCGCAGATCATCACGTTCCAGACGATCAAGGGGAAGCAGGGCATCCGCGACGCCGCGCGGGTCCTCGGGTTCCCGCCGGTCGTGGGGGACCGGCTCTGCAAGATGTACCCCCCGGCGGTCATGGGCCGCGACGAGCCGATCGAGCACGCGCTCGAGATCTCGCCCGACCTGCGCGCTGCGTACGACAAGGAGCCCGAGGCGGCCGAGATCATCGACGCGGCTCGCGCGCTCGAGGGCCTTCGGCGCGAGGACTCGGTGCACGCCGCCGGCGTCGTGATCGGCGACGCGCCGCTCGTGAACTACCTGCCGCTGAAGCTCGCGAAGGACTCGCGCGACGACGCGAAGCGCATCGTCACGCAGTTCGACATGCACGGGGTCGAGCAGCTCGGCCTGCTGAAGATGGATTTCCTCGGCCTGCGCACGCTGTCGGTGATCGACGACACCGTGCGGCACCTCCGGGCGCGAGACGTCGAGCTCGACATCGACCACGTGGCGCTCGACGACCCGGACACCTACGAGATGCTTTGCCGCGCCGACACGACCGGCGTCTTCCAGATGGAGTCGTCGGGCATGCGCTCGCTCATCAAGGCGCTCGAGCCGGACCGGTTCGAAGACATGATGGCGCTCGTCGCGCTCTACCGGCCCGGGCCGCTCTCCGCCGGGATGCACAACGAATACGCCGAACGCAAGCACGGACGCAAGCCCGTTGTGTATCCGCACCCCGACCTCGAGGAGATCCTCCAGCCCACGTACGGCGTGATGGTCTACCAGGAGCAGATCATGCAGATCGCCGTTCGTATGGCCGGGTACTCGATGGGGCAGGCCGACGACCTGCGTCAGGCAATGGCGAAGAAGAAGCGCGAGCTGATCCGCTTGGAGCGAGGCAAGTTCACCGAGGGGTGCGACGCGAACGGCTATCCGGCGACCCTCGCGAAGCAGCTCTTCGATCTCATCGAGCCCTTCGCCGACTACGGGTTCCCCGCCGCGCACGCGTGCGCATATGGCTACGTCGCGTATCAAACCGCGTACTTGAAGGCGCACCACCCCGTCGAGTTCATGTCGGCGATGCTCACGAGCGTGAAGGACGACAAGGACCGCAAGCCGTTCTACCTGTACGCGTGCCGCGCTATGGACGTCGAGGTGCTCCCGCCCGACGTGAACGGGTCGGAGCTCGACTTCACGCCGGCGCACGGCGAGGCGATCCGCTACGGCCTGTCGGCCGTTCGCAACGTGGGCGAGGCGGCGGTCCACCAGATCCTCGACGCGAGGGCCAGGAAAGGCGGCTTCACGTCGTTCTCGGACTTCTGCCGGAAGGTGGAGCCGGGCGTCCTCACGAAGCGGGTGCTCGAGTCGCTCGTGCTCGCGGGCGCGTTCGACTCGCTCGGCTACGCGCGCCGGCCGCTCTTCGAGAACCAGGACAAGGTGTCCGGACCGATCCTCTCGGAGCGCAAGGCGGAGGCGGCCGGGCAGTTCTCGCTGTTCGGCGGCGCGGATGGGGAGGCCGTCGGGCAGATCGACGAATCGGTGCTCCAGGGGGAGGAGTTCGACAAGCGAACGCTGCTGCGCTCGGAGAAGGAGATGCTCGGGCAATTCGTCACCGACCACCCGCTGCTCGAGGTGAAGGACGCGCTCGCGGCGAAGACGTCGCACGAGATCGCCGACCTTGCGCTCCTCGGCGACGGCGACCTCGTAACGGTCGGAGGCATCATCGGCGGTGTGCTCCGACGGTTCACGAAGCGCGGCGAACCCTATGCGCAGTTCCGACTCGAGGGCCTCGCCGGAGGGGTCGAGGTCATCGCGTTCCCGTCCGTGTACGAGTCGGACCCCGATCTCATCGCGACCGACCGGATCGTGCTCGTCGTTGGGCGCATCGACCTTCGCGGCCGGGAGCTGCAGATTCGTGCGACCGAGGTGCGCGAGCCGGACCTGGGCACGGCCGCCTCCGCGCGCGTTTCGGGCTCGCTCATCGTGGACCTCCCGGCATCGGCGTGCACTCCCGCCGTGCTCGCGCGGCTGCGAGAGCTCTTCGAGCTGCACCCGGGGACCTCGCCCGTGCACGTGCGGTTCCTGTCCTCCTCGGGCGCGAAGCCCGTCGATGTGGGCTCCTACCTGGTGGACGCCGGCGGCACCCTCATGGCCGAGCTGCGCGGGTTGCTCGGCGAACGGGCCGCGCGCGTCGAGCACGCGCTCGCCGGCTCCGCGCGCTGAGCCGAGGTTCGACCACCCGACCGTTATCGTTCGCACGTGTCCTTCGACGTGATCCCCGCGCTCGACGTCTCGGAGGGGAAGCTCTGTCGGATGGCGATGGGAGGACCGGCCGCCGTGCCCGAGTTCGGGGGCGACCCGGTGGCGGCCGCCGCCTCCTTCATCGGCGCCGGGGCGCGATGGCTGCACGTCGTCGACGTGGACCTCGCGTTCTCGGGCACCGCGAGGAACCTCGACGTCGTGCGCGCGATCGCGGCGCTCGGCGTGCCGGTGCAGGCGAGCGGCGGCCTGCGCGACGGCGACGACGCCGCGCGCGTCCTCGAGGCCGGCGCGGCTCGGGCGGTCCTCGGGTCCGCGGCGCTCGCGCACCGCGCGCTCGTCGAGAGGGCGATCGCCGAGCTCGGTGAGCGGCTCGTGATCGGCGTCGAGACCGAGGGCGGCCTCATCCGGCCGCGCGGGCGGGCGCGAGAGGTCGACCTCGACCTCGAGGCGACCGTCGGCTGGCTCGCCGACGTACGGCCCGCGCGGCTGCTGCACACGAACGTGCGGCGCGTGGGGGAGCTGGCCGGCCCCGACCTCGAAGGACTCCGGCTCGTGCTCGGCGCGGGCCGGCCGGTCGTGGCGGCGGGCGGGATCGCGACGGTTCCCGACCTCCACGCGGCCGCGGCGGAGGGAGCCGAGGCCGCGGTCGTCGGCCGCGCGGCGCTCGAGGGAAGGCTCGACCTTGCCGCGGCGATCGCGTCGTTCGACGCGTGAGCGTCGCGCGCGTTCGCCCGTCCCGCCGTGGCTAGACTCGCGGGCCCATGGGCTTCCTCACGGACAAGATGGCGGCCGTCCGGCGCGAGCTCGCTCGGCATCCGCTCGATGACGGCGGGAACCTCGCTCGCGCGCTCGCGCTGCCGCCCGCGCGCGACTTCGCCGGCGCGCTCCGCCGAGAGCCACCGGCGATCATCGCTGAGGTCAAGCGGGCCTCGCCGTCCGCGGGTGACATCGCCGCCGACCGCGACCCCGTCGAGCAAGCGCGGGCCTACGCGGACGGCGGCGCGGCCGCGATCTCGGTGCTCACGGACCACGAGGACTTCGGCGGCTCGCTCGCCGACCTGCGCGCGATTCGCGTCGCCGTTCAGCTTCCCTTGCTGCGCAAAGACTTCCTCGTGCATCCCTCGCAGGTCATCGAGGCCCGCGCGGCGGGGGCCGACGCCGTGCTGCTGATCGCCGCGAGCCTCTCGGCGACCGAGCTCGACGTGCTGCTTGGCATCGCCGGCGAACTCGGCCTCGACGCACTCGTCGAGACGCACTCGCCGGACGACCTCGACAAGGCGCTCGCAAGCACCGCGACCCTGGTGGGCGTGAACGCGCGCGACCTGGAGACGCTCGAGGTGGACCTCGGTCGCGCGCTCGAGCAGCTCGCGCGGGTTCCGGACGATCGCGTCGCCGTGCTCGAGAGCGGCGTGGCGACGCGCGCCCAGCTCGAGGCCGCGGTGAGCGCCGGCGCGTCTGCGATCCTGATGGGCGAGGCGCTCATGCGATCGCCCGATCCGCGGGCGACGCTGCGAGCGTTGAGAGGAGCGGAGGCCTGACGTGAACGCGCTCGTCGACCAGGCGCGGCCCGATGCGCGAGGACGGTTCGGCGACTACGGCGGACGGTACGTCCCCGAGGTCCTCATCCCCGCGCTCGAGGAGCTCACGGCCGCCTGGAACGAGCTTCGGGCCGACCCCGGGTTCCTCGGTGAGCTCGGCGACCTGCTCCGGGACTTCGTGGGCCGGCCGACGCCCGTCACGCGCGCGCGAAGGCTGTCGCAGGAGCTCGGGTACGAGATCTCGCTGAAGCGCGAGGACCTCGCGCACACCGGCGCGCACAAGATCAACAACGCGATCGGGCAGGTGCTGCTCGCGAAGCGCCTCGGCAAGGAGCGCATCATCGCCGAGACGGGCGCCGGGCAGCACGGCGTCGCGACCGCCACCGCGAGCGCCCTGCTCGGCCTTCCCTGCCTCGTGTACATGGGGGAGGAGGACATCCACCGACAGGCGCCGAACGTCTCGCGCATGCGCCTGCTGGGCGCCGAGGTCGTGCCGGTCACATCGGGCCAGCGGACGCTGAAGGAGGCGATCAACGAGGCGCTCCGCGACTGGGCGAGCACCGTGCGCACGACCCATTACGTGATCGGGTCCGTCGTCGGGCCGCATCCGTTCCCCGGTCTCGTGCGCGACCTCCAGCGCGTGATCGGCGACGAAGCGCGCGAGCAGTACCGCGCCGCCTCCGATGGACGCGACCCCGACGTCGTGGCGGCCTGTGTGGGCGGCGGCTCCAACTCGATCGGGATGTTCACGGCGTTCGTGGGCGCGCCCGGCGTGCGCCTGGTCGGCGTCGAGGCCGGCGGTCGCGGAGCCGGACTCGGGGAGCACTGCCGCTCGATCACGCAGGGGGAGCCCGGCATCCTTCACGGGGCCCTGAGCTACCTGCTGCAGGACCCCGAGGGACAGGTGGCCGGCACGCATTCGATCTCGGCGGGGCTGGACTACCCGGGCGTTGGGCCCGAGCACGCCTGGCTCCACGACGCGGGGCTCGCCGAGTACACGGCGGTCACCGATCGGGAGGCGCTCGAGGGCTTCCGGGCGCTCGCGCGCACCGAGGGCATCATCCCGGCGCTCGAGCCGGCACACGTGATCGGGTGGCTCCTGCAGCGACCGCTGGCGCCGTCGACGCGTGTGCTCGTGTGTCTCTCCGGCCGCGGCGACAAGGACCTCGACACCGCGTTGGCCGCGATCGGACAGGACCCCGCGTGAGCGCGGGTCTCGAGGCCGCGCTGCGGGCGCGGCTCGCGTCCGGCGGGCGTTGCTTCGTCCCGTACGTGACCGGCGGCTATCCGGGCGTGGACGCGGATCTCCTCCTCGCGCTCCAGGACGCCGGCGCCGACGCCATCGAGGTCGGCGTGCCGTTCTCGGACCCGGTGATGGACGGCGGCGTGATCCAGGAGGCCTCGGCGGCGTCACTCGAGGCGGGCACCACGCCGAGCCACGTCCGCGCGACGATCGAGAAGGCCGCGCTCGACGTGCCCGTCGCGGTGATGACGTACGCGAACCCGATGTTCAGGCCCGGGTTCGACGCCTCGGTGGATGAGGCGAAGCGGGCCGGCGTCGCGGGCATCATCGTGCCCGACCTGCCGTTCGACGAGGCCGACGACTGGATCGCAGCGTGTCGTGCACGCGAGGTCGCGACCGTGTTCCTCGCGGCGCCGGGGGAGTCCGCCGAGCGCCTCGCCGGCATCGCGCGAGCCTCCACGGGCTTCCTCTACTGCGTGTCCACCTTCGGGGTGACGGGCGCTCGCGATAGGCTCGCCGACACCGCCGGTGAGCTGGTCGCATCCCTGCGGGCCATGACCGATCTTCCGCTGCTGATCGGCGTGGGGATCGGCACGCCCGAGCAGGCCGCCGAGGCCTGCTCCTTCGCCGACGGCGTGGTCGTGGGGAGCGCGCTCATGGCCGAGCTCCTCGCCGGGAATCCCGACGGGGCGGT
>DATBIS010000038.1:0-7773 GCA_036556805.1 Actinomycetota bacterium
CGCCCGCTACGAGGAGGTCACGTACGAGGGGTACGGGCCGGGTGGCGTCGCGATGCTCGTCGAAGCTCTTACCGACAACCGGAACCGAACCGCACAGGACATCCGGTACGCGTTCACACGGCACAGCGGCAACCTCGGCGAAAACGGGTCCACCGCCTGGATGTTCGCACGGAAGGGCGCGTTCCTCGTCGAGAAGTCGGTGGCGCCCGACGAGGACAAGCTTCTCGAACTCGCGCTCGAAGCAGGCGCGGAGGACCTGAGGGACTCCGAGAGCACGTGGGAGATCACGACCGACCCCGCCTCGTTTCGCGTCGTTCGCGACGCGTTCGAGGCCGCCGACGTCCCGATGGTCTCCGCCGAGCTCACGATGGTGCCGCAGAGCACGGTGCCGGTGGAGGGCGCGCAGGCGAGGTCCGTCCTTGGCCTCCTCGAGTCGCTCGAGGAACTCGACGACGTCCAGAACGTCTACGCGAACTTCGACATCCCCGAGGAGGTCATGGCCTCGCTCTGAGGCCGTCCCCGATCAGGCCGGGCTCACGCCCTGCAGCGTCGTCCGGAGCTGCGTCGCATCCTCAGACGAGCGCCGGCTTCACCGCGCGAAGGAAGAGGAACGCCGGGACCCGGGACCAGCGCGCCTCGGCCGGCTCGACTGCCACCGCCCCGTCGGGAATCGCCGGCTCCCGGATGCGCTCGATGAGCAGCCCCGCGGCCTCGAGCACTTTCGCGTACGCCTCGAGCGGATAGGCGCTGCTCGAGAACGTCATCGTGAGCCGCCCGCGCGTGAAAGTCTCCCGATAGTCGCGGGGGCGCAAGTAATTGTGTTCGAACACGAACCGCGCGTCGGCGGAGCGATCTTCGAACGAGCCCGCTTCCGCGATCGGGTGAACGACGCATGCGCACATGTGCCCGCCCGACGCGAGGACCCGAGCGGCCTCGCGCATTGCAGCGTCGAGGTCGTCGAAATCCATGAGCGTGTTGTAGGCGACCACGACATCGAAGCTTTCGTCCGGGAACGGGAGCGCCGCGGCGTCCGCGATCAGATAGCGACCGACCGGATCCGCGTCGCGCGCGGACGCCAGCAGCGTGGGCGACGCGTCGATGCCCACGACCCGATGTCCCCGCTTCGCGAGGTCGCGCGCGACGCGCCCCTCGCCGCACCCGAGATCGAGCGTTCGATCGCGGGCGGCCGGCACGATCTCGTCGAAGAACGCATCCGCGTAGTCGAGGTAGCTGTCGTGCTCTGGCGCGCGCGCCCAGCGCATCCAGTTCTCGGCCTGCTCCTCCCAGTCGCGCCGCTTCATGCGGCGCACGATAACCAAAGACCGTCTTAGGGTTTCGGCCCGTTCGGCGTCCTGTTCCTGCGAGAGAGGATGAGCTTGATCGTGACCGACCCTACGATGACGGCGCTCGAGCGCCTGTATCGCGACGACGGTCCCCGCTTGGAGCGCTCGCTGATCCTGTTCGCCGGGGATCGCGACGTCGCTGGCGACGCCGTCGCGGAGGCGTTCGCGCAGGTGATCCGCGGCCGCGACCGCGTGCGCGACCCCCGGGCGTGGGTCTGGCGTGCCGCGTTCCGGATCGCGGCGGGCGAGCTCAACGAGCGGCGCCGGCTCAGCCACGCGTTGCCGGAGCCCGCATACGAGATGTCCGAGCCGCCCGTCGACCTCGTGCGCGCGCTTGGCCGACTCTCGTCGAGGCAGCGCGCGTCGATCGTGCTGTTTCACTACGCGGGGTATCCGGCGAGAGACGTCGCGAGGATCCTGGGGTCGACCCCCGCCGCGGTGACCGTCCACCTCTCGGTGGGAAGACGGAGGCTTCGAGAGCTGCTGGAGGACGACGATGACCGACCTTGAATCCCGATTCCGCAAAGCCGACCAGATCCCGGTCTCGGATCGCTGGCCGGAGATCCTGGCGCGGGAGCCGCGGTCCGAACCTGAGCAGCCCGGACCAGGGCGACGGATCGTGGTCGCGGCGTTTGCGCTCGTGCTCGCCGTCCTCGCGGTGGCGATCGCCGTGACCGCCCTGAGCCCGGCCCAGACCGGGTCCATCGCGACGTTGCCGACGGTGCCGCCGCTCACCGGAGACCCCGTGATCACGGCCGAGATCCCGATCCCGGACGGCCACGTGGGCGGCGCCGGAGCCGTCGGGGCGGGGTCGGTGTGGGTCGGCATCTCGCCGACCCACGGATCGAGCCCGTGCCACGTGATGCGGATCGACCTCGCGACGAACGAGGTCGTGGCTGAGATCCCGTTCTCGAACTTGCCGGGACCGATCGCGGCCACCGACGACGCGGTCTGGATCGCGTCGCACGGCGCGCTCGATCGCATCGACCCGGCCACGAACCGCATCGATGCGTCGCTCTCGCTCTCTGGCCGGGCGGTGTCCGCGATCGCGGCCGACGAGACGGCCGTCTGGGCCGTCACGATCCCCGACTCCGGGCCACACGCCGGTGAGGGCACGCTCGTGCGCGTCGATCCGGCGAAGGCGACCATCACGGCGGAGATCGAGCTGGGGTCACAGGTGAACGGGTACCACGACGAGGTGGCGATCGGCGACGGAGCCGTGTGGGTGCTGGGCGTTCGATGGAACGAGCAGCAGAACGCCGAGCGCGGGGGGGACCTGATCCGGGTCGACCCGGCGACGAACGCGATCGCCGCAAGGATCCCGGTCGGCGGGTTTCACATGGTGGTGAGTGCGACCGACGTGTGGGTACGTTTCCCGGCCGACGGGATCTTCGAGTCGTCCGACGAGTCGTGGAGCTGGACCCGAGTCGACGTAGCGACGAACGAGCCGTCCGCGCCGTTCGCGGTCGACGACGACGACGGGCTGCTGCTGGTCACGCCGCACGTCCTGTGGGCCGTCGGCTACGACGAGCAGCAGAACGTCCGCGCCACGCGGTTCGATCCCACGACCCTCGAGGTGGTCGCGCGGTCGGACCCGATCGCCCAGGTCTTCACGGGTGCCGTGATCGACGCCGATTCGGGCTCGATCTGGGTCACGACGACCACCGACGTCGTGCGCGTGGACATCACGTGAGGTGATTGCCTGCCCTCCGGCCGGAACCTAGACTCGGCGAACGGATGTTCGATACCCCCGTGCTCGGCGTGGATCCCGGCGTGGCGCGGCTCGGCCTCGCACTCGTCGCGCGGCGTGAGGGCAAGCCGGCGCTCGTCTGGTCCACGACCGTGCAGACGTCCTCGCGCGACACGGAGGCAGACCGGCTCGGCTCGATCGCGACGGCCGTCCGGGCCGCGATCGCCGAGCACCGGCCCGCGTCGATCGCTCTCGAACGCGTCGCGTGGAATGTGAACAAGGCCTCCGCGATGGCGGTCGCGCGCGCGACCGGCGTCGTGATGGCCGCCGCCGCGGAGGCCGGTGTCGCGGTCGAGGAGTACGGTTCGCTCGAGGTGAAGAACGCGGTCTGCGGCTCCGGCAACGCCGACAAGGAGCAGGTCCGGCAGGCGCTCGAGCGCGTGCACGGCCTGCGCGACGTCCCGACCCAGCCGGACGCCGCCGACGCGGTCGCGGTGGCCGTCACGCATCTCGTGCGATCGCGCTTCGCCGCCGCCGTCGCGCGTGCGGGAGCGCGATGATCTCGTTCCTGCAGGGCGAGGTCGTCGAGAAGGGCGCCGGACGCGTGGTGCTCGCGGTCGGCGGCACCGGCTACGACGTCAACGTGCCGGCATCGGTGCTCGGGTCGCTCCCGCCGGTAGGACGCGAGGCCCGGATCTACACGCGGCTCGCCGTCCGCGACGACGCCATGGTCCTGTACGGGTTCGCCTCGCCGGACGAACGCTCGTTGTTCGACCTGCTGACCGGCGTGACCGGCGTCGGCCCGAAGGTCGCGCTGAGCTTCCTCTCCGCGCTGGATCCCGATCGCCTCAGGAAGGCGATCGTCGACGGGGACGCCGCCGCGCTCACGATCGTGCCCGGCGTCGGCAAGAAGGTCGCGCAGCGCGTGGTGCTCGACCTCCGCGACAAGCTCGGAGGGGACGGCGACGTGATCGCGGTCGAGGGACCGCTCGCCGACGCGCGGGACGCGCTCCTGCAGCTGGGCCTCACGCCGCAGGAGGCGTCGGAGGCCCTGCGCGGCATCGAGTCCGACGGCCGCGCGGCCGAGGAGCTGCTGCGCGAAGCCCTGCAGCACGTGGGAGCGCGATGACCGACGACCGCGTGATCGACCCGTCGGAGCTCACGCCGGAGGACCGCGAGTTCGACGTCGCGCTTCGTCCTCGAACGCTCGGCGAGTTCGTCGGCCAGGAGCGGGTGAAGGAGCAGCTCGCGCTGCTCATCGACGGCGCGCGCGCCAGGTCGGAGCCGGTGGACCACCTGCTGTTCAGCGGTCCGCCCGGTCTGGGTAAGACCACGCTCGGGCAGATCGTCGCGATCGAGATGGGTGCGGCGTTTCGCCCGACGAGCGGGCCGGCGCTCGAGCGCCCCAGCGACCTCGCGGCGATCCTCACGAATCTCGAGGACGGCGACGTGCTGTTCGTCGACGAGATCCATCGCATGCCTCGCGCGGTCGAGGAGGTGCTGTACCCCGCGCTCGAGGACTTCTCGCTCGACGTCGTGCTCGGGAAGGGGCCGACGGCGCGCTCGATCCGGCTCGAGCTGCCGAGCTTCACGCTCGTCGCGGCCACGACGCGCCCCGGCCGCATCACGCTCGCGCTGCGCGAGCGATTCGGCTTCTCGCCTCGCCTGGATTACTACTCGCGCGACGAGCTGGCGTCGATCGTGGCGAGGAGCGCCGGCATCCTGCGGGTGACGATCGACGACGAGGGCGCCGGCGAGATCGCCACGCGCGCCCGGGGCACACCGCGCGTGGCAAACCGACTGCTTCGCCGCGTGCGGGACTTCGCGGAGGTCCGTCATGACGGCACGGTCTCCGGCGACGTCGCTCGCAAGGGCCTCGAGCTGTTCGAGGTGGACGAGGAGGGCTTGGACCGGCTCGACCACGCGATCCTCATGGCGATCGTCGAGAAGTTCTCGGGAGGGCCGGTCGGCCTCTCGACGCTCGCCGCGGCGATCGGCGAGGAGACCGACACCGTCGAGGACGTCGTCGAGCCGTACCTCTTGCAACTGGGCTTCCTCCAGCGCACGCCGCGAGGGCGCGTCGCCACCGAGCGCGCGTGGCGCCACCTGGGACTTTCCGCGCCGGGGACCCTCCCGCTCTAGCCCTGTTCCCGCGGGCGGCCGGGTAGACTCGCAGGCCGAATCCCACGAAAGGCTTTGATGATGATCGGTCTCCTCGCGCAAGCCAGCGACACGTCCTCGGGCAGCGGGCTCGTCGCCTTCCTGCCGTTGATCCTGATGGGCGGGGTCCTCTACTTCATCATGATCCGGCCCCAGAAGCGGCAGCGCCAGGCTCAGCAGGCCCTCCTGAACAGCCTGGAGGTCGGGGACGAGGTCATGACCGCCGGGGGCATCTTCGGCACGATCGTCGACATCGACGAGGACGAGGACGTCCTCACGGTGGAGGTCGCGCCGGGCATGAACCTGAGGATGATTCGCGCGGGCATCTCGCGGAAGCTGGTCGAGGACGATTACGAGGACGACGACGCGTACGACGACGAGGACGATGAGGACGCCGCACCGGACGAGGCGGACACGAAGGGCCGCGGCGAAACCACGTGAGCACGGAGGCAGCTGAGCCGGTCGCGCAGCCGGCGGAGCCCGTCGCCGAGCCGACGATCACCCTCGACGACGTCCAGTCGAACGAGGAGCTCTCGCTCTACATCTCTTCCGCCGACCGCGTCATGGAGGGCCTTGGGTTCACCGAGCACGGGTTCCGCCACGCGAACCTGGTGGGCCGGATCGCGTACCAGGTCTTGCACCGGCTCGGGTTCTCGGAGCACGCGGCGAACCTCGCGTGCGTGGCCGGCTACCTCCACGACGTCGGCAACATGTTCTCCCGCGAGTCGCACGGGCAGACCGGCGGGCTGCTCGTCTACCAGGCCATGAAGGACAAGCTGCCGGGCGCCGACCTCGCGACGATCGTCGCGGCGATCGCGAACCACGAAGAGGCCGACGGCTACGCGGTCTCGCCGTCGGCCGCCGCGGTGATCCTCGCGGACAAGTCCGACGTGCACCGCAGCCGCGTCCGGAAGTCGGGCCAGATCGAGTTCGACATCCACGACCGCGTGAACTACGCGGCCGAGCAGTCGTTCCTGCGGGTCGACTCCGACGCCCGCACGATCAACCTCGAGCTCACGATCGACACCGAGATCAGCCAGGTCATGGAGTACTTCGAGATCTTCCTCGGGCGCATGCAGATGTGCCGCCAGGCCGCCGAGACGCTCGACTGCCAGTTCCGGCTGACGATCAACGGGGGCCAGCTCGCGTGAGGAACACGCGCCCGCTGTGGTACTCGGTGATCTTCGTCGCGGTCCTCGTGATCGGGTCGATCGTGGGATTCGTCGCAGGGTCCCTCAAGCCGACGCTCGGTCTGGACCTCGAAGGCGGCCTGTCGGTGATCCTCGCGGCGCCCGAGGGCACGCCTCGCGACGTGCTCGACCAGGCACTCGAGAACATCCGCAACCGCGTGGACGCGTTCGGCGTCGGCGAGCCCGAGATCTTCGTGACCGGTAACAACATCGAGATCCAGCTGCCGGGCCTCGCGCCGGGCACCATCCGGACGTCGCCGAAGGAGCAGTACTGCCTGGAGCGGGAGGGCTCGAGCTTCGGCTGCGCCGCCGACAAGGCCACGGCTGACCGGGCGCTCGGCGAGCTCGTCGTCTCGCCGCAGCCGAAGACCGTGTGCGTCGTCGACGGCGACGGCAAACTCGTCGACGCGGGCAAGCTGTGCTTCGACTCGCAGCCGGAGGCCGCCTCGGCCCTCACGGCGATCACGGTGGCGCCGAGACCGGCCCCCTCCGCGAGCCCGACACCCTCGCCGTCGCCGAGCCCCTCACCCGAAAAACAAGAGCAGTGCCTGATCTACCAGGGCGACACGTTCGGCTGTTTCCCCACGCTCAAGGCGGCGAACGACGCGAAGGACGCCCTCAAGACCAAGACGACCGAGAACACCTACTGCGTGACCACGCCGGAGGCCGGCTCCAGTCCCTCCGCCACGCCGACGCCGTCCGCGAGCCCCTCCGCCTCACCCTCCGCGAGCCCGGCCGCCGGCGTGTTCGCGACGCTCTCGAAGGACGACAACCCGGCTGACCTTCCTTGCAAGCTCGCCACGAAGGGCCAGGCAGACTCTGCGCTTGCGGGGATCTCGGTCGCGCACGAGACCGAGCACTTCTGCGTGATCGGGTCCTCGGGCAAGAACCTCGGGTGCTACCTCACGCGCGAGGAGGCCGACGCGCGCCAGAAGGAGACCGGCCAGCAGCACCTGCTCGACGTGATCGGGCAGACGGCCCGCCTGGAGGAGCGCCGGGTCCAGTCGATCGTGCAATCGACCGATCCCGCGTTCGCCACGACGCCGCTCACGTGTGCCACCCCGACGGAGGAAGCGACCCCCGCGTGCTCGTTCCAGAAGCTCGCGACTCAGGACGTCGTGTACCAGGGCACCGATCCACAGACGGGGCTGCCGGTGAAGTACCACCTGGGTCCGGTCGTCATCTCCGGCAGCGACATCAGCAAGGCCACCGCGGTGCTGCAGCAGGCGACGTCCCAGAGCTTCTCGTCCGGCTGGGCCGTGAGCTTCCAGCTGAAGGGCGAGGGCGTCGGCAGGTTCGCCGACCTCACGACGCAGCTCGCGACCCTCCGGAGCGGCGACCCCACGAAGCAGATCGCGATCGCGGTGGACCGCACGATCATCTCGAGCCC
>DATBIS010000039.1:0-47304 GCA_036556805.1 Actinomycetota bacterium
ACGGCATCCTCTCGACGGGGTCCGACGGGCACGTCTACAAGCTGATCGGGTATACGAAGAAACCGAACGA
Source organism: Actinomycetota bacterium (assembly GCA_036556805.1). GTDB lineage: Bacteria > Actinomycetota > UBA4738 > UBA4738 > HRBIN12 > DATBIS01. The sequence goes on from DATBIS010000039.1 coordinate 71, forward strand.
CCATGAGCTGTACGACCTCACGAACGATCCGTGGGAGGTCAGCAACCTCTGGAACGTCTCGGCGTACTCGAGCATCCAGGCGAACCTGACCGCGACGATGAACGACATGAAGACCGCACCCGTCGTCAGCCTGAGCGGCCCCAGCGGTGACATCACCGGCGACGTCGCGCTCTTCAGCTGGACGGCGTCCCAGTCGTCGAGCATCGAATGTCGCCTGGACACGGCGTCGTATCAGGTGTGCGGCTCCGGGACGTCGGGGTCGATCCTCCTGACCGGCCTCGAGCCGGGGGCGCACACCTTCGACCTTCGCGGCGTGGATCCGGACAACAACGTGTCGGCGACGCAAACGAAGAGCTTCAACGTGCTCGACGAGGAGGACAAGACGCCTCCCGCCGCGCCGACGTTCACGCAGACGCCGCTGAACCCGAGTGGGGCCGACGTCACGTTCGCGTTCACCGCCGAGGAGGGCGCCACGCTCAGCTGCTCCCTGGACGGCAGTGACCCCGCGACGTGCACGTCGCCGATCAGCTACACGGGCCTCGCGGCCGGCGATCACACGTTCTCCGTGTTCGCGACCGATCTATCGGGCAACGTCGGACCGGCGGCCACCTACGCGTGGACCGTCGCGAGCGCGTTCGTCAACCCTCCCACGATCACGCAGAAGCCCACGAACCCGACGACCTCTTCGAGCGCGACGTTCTCGTTCACGGGCGGCCCCGAGGCCGTGGGATTTCGGTGCTCGCTCGACGGCGCGGCGTTCACCGACTGCACCTCGCCGAAGACCTACACCGGCCTCCTCAAGGGAGCGCACACGTTCAAGGTGCGCGCGGTCGACGCGAACGGCAACGAGTCGAGCGACACGACCTGGACCTGGACGATCAAGCGCGGCTGAGCCGCTAGGCCGGCTCCCCGACCGCGCGCACCAGCACGAACGGCTCCGCTGCCGGACGGCCGATCACGGTCCCGTAATGCTCGGCGGTTGTCCGCAGCGCCCGAACGCTGCGCGGATGCGGCCACGGACGGTGCTCGGTGCGGTAATGCTCGAAGGCCTCGAGCTTCGCGGCGAGCGTCTCGGAGACGTCGACGAACCAGTTCGGGCGGAACGATCCCTCCGGCGCCGACCACTCGGTGCTCGAGGTCGGCGCGTAGGTGAGCACTCGCCGAACCGGCTGCCCCGGCACCGGCCTCGTCGCGACCATCACCGAGTCGAACACGGCGCGGTGATCCATGTTGATGTCGGGATGGACCGAGTACACGACCGACGGCACGAAGTCTCGGACCTGCGCGACGACCGCGGCGTTCACCTCGACGTGCGGCAGCGTGTCCAGCCGCATGTCGGGCAGGTCGAGGTGCACGAAGTCCTCGACGCCCAGCTCGGCGGCCGCCCGCCGCGCCTCCTCGTTCTTCTGCTGCCGTCGCTCATGATCGCCGGGGTACTGCGTCGAGCTTCCGTCGGTGACACAGACGATCCGCACCTCGTCCCGCCGGACCTTCGCGTGCACGGCGATCGTTCCGCCCATGCCCAGGACCTCGTCGTCCGGATGAGCCGCGAAGACGAGCACGCGGCTCATCCGAGCCTCGTCCCCGTCGACAGGCGATCGCCGATCGCCGCGCCCTCGAGCACGCCCGTTCCGTCGAGCTCGACCTCCTCCAGGAGCAGGGCGCCGTCGCCGCATGCGACGGCAACTCCGTCACCGCGATGTTCCGCGACGGTGCCGGCGGGCAGCCGTTCGACGCCGTCCACGGGCCGCGCCCTCCACACGATGAGCCGATCGTCGCCGACGAACGTGAACGCGCCCGGATACGGCCGGGTCTGTGCGCGGACCCAGTCGTACAGATACGGCGCTCGCGTCTGCCAGTCGATGAGGCCGTCACGCGGCCGCCGCTTCGACCAGTCCGATGCGCGTCGCTCGTCCTGAGGTTCACGCGGCGCCGTGCCGTCGAGGAGCCCGGGCACCGACGAGCGGATCAGCGCGAGATGCGCCTCGTTCACCTTCTCGAACAGCGTCGTGGCGGTTTCGTCCGGACCGACGGGGACCTCCACCTGGCCGACGATTCCCCCGGAGTCGGCGGTGGGGTCGGCGATCTCGAAGAGCGTGACGCCGGTCGTCGCGAGCCCCGTGAGGATCGCCCAGGGGATCGGCGCCCGCCCGCGATGCTTCGGGAGCAACGTGGGGTGCATCCCGAAGACGCCCCGCGGCGCGAGGGCGATGAACTCTTCGTGCACGAGCTGCGACCACCCGACGACGAAGATCAGGTCGGGAGCGGTCGCGCGGATACGGTCGATCGCCTCCGGGGCGTTCACGTTCGACGTCTCGATGAGCTCGGCGCCGAGGTCGGCCGCCACCTCGTCGAACGAGCACCAGCCCGACGGCTTGGGGTCGACGGTCCTCGGAAGCGTCACGACCGCCACGACGTGCGCGCCGGACTCGGCCGCGGCGCGGAGGCAGTCGCGGCCGATCTCGTCGAAGCTCACCCACGCGACACGGGACCCGGGCATCGGGCGCACGGTAGCAGCAGGCCGGGCATCCGCGGAACCACCGAAAGGACGTTCGGCCGGGGGGAATCCCCTCATACCTGCGTCGGAGTGCCCATGCTATCTTCGAAAACGACCCCCCCGGGCGGCGGGAGGACGCATGTTGCCCGGTGGCGGACCCCGCAGACGTCGAAAGGTGAACGCGCGTTGAAGAGAGACGGCTCGGCCGTCATCGAATGGATCTCGGCCGAACAGGCTGAGTTCTACCAATCGGTCGTCGAGTTCGCGCAGACGCTTCCCGATGACGCGCGCGATCGCGACCGCGACGAGGTCTTTGCGCGCGAGGCCTGGGATCGTTGTGGGGCCTTCGGGATCCAGGGCCTGCCGGCTCCCCCTGAGTACGGCGGGGCCGGCGCGGACGTCGTCTCCACGATGCTCGCGCTCGAGGCGCTCGGCTACGGGTGCACCGACGCCGGCCTCGTGTTCTCCATCAACGCCCACATGTGGACGAGCGTCATCCCGCTCGCGAGCTTTGGCACCGAGGATCAGAAGCAGAAGTGGCTTCCGGGCCTGTGCAACGGGGAGCTCGTGGGCTGCCACGCGATCACGGAACCGGGCGCGGGCTCCGACGTGTTCTCGCTCACGACGTCGGGGAAGCCCGTCGACGGCGGCCATGTCCTGAACGGCCGCAAGATGTTCATCACGAACGCCCCGGTCGCCGACTTCCTGATCGTGTTCGCCCGCACCACCGACGGGGTCGGGCCGTACGGCATCTCGGCGTTCATCCTGGAGCCGGGAGCCGAGGGCCTCACGCTGGGCAAACCGCTGGACAAGATGGGGCTTCGCACCTCGCCGATGTCGGAGGTGATCGTCGAGGACTGCTTCGTGCCCGACACGGCGATGCTCGGTACGCCCGGGCAGGGCGGAGAGATCTTCACGACGTCGATGCGCTGGGAGCGCGCGTGCATCATGGCGAGCCAGGTCGGCCTGATGCGCCGAACGATGGAGCGATGCATCGAGTACGCGCGGCAGCGCAGGCAGTTCGGCCAGGCCATCGCGAAGTTCGAGTCGGTCGCCGACAAGATCGCCGACATGAAGGTCGCGGTGGACGCCGCTCGCGCGCTCGTCCTCCGCGTGGGCTGGCGCATGGACCAGGGTCACGATGCGATGCTCGAGGCGGCGGTCGCGAAGGCCTTCGTGGGCGAGGCGAACGTCCGAACGCATCTCGATGCGATCCAAATCCACGGCGGCTACGGATACATGACGGAATCGGAGATCGAGCGCGGGCTTCGCGACGCGATCGGGGGCAAGATCTACTCCGGAACGACCGAGATCCAAAAGCGCATCATCGCCCGGAGCCTGGGACTCTAGATCGGCGTGGCTTACCTTCTCCACCAACTGCTGCGTGACTCGGCCCTCCGAGACCCCGGGCACGAGGCGGTGCGCTGCGCGGGTCGCTCACTGTCCTACGGAGAGCTCGACGCGGCCTCCGACGCGGTCGCCGAAGCGCTGATCCAGGCCGGCGTTCGCCCCGGCGACCGGGTGGCGGTGCAGATGTCCAAGCGCGTGGAGGTCCTTGCATCTGTGTACGGCGCCCTCAAGGCCGGCGCCGCGTACGTCCCGCTGGATCCCAAGGCCCCCACGGCTCGCGTGTCGCTCGTCGCGAACGACTGTGGGGTCGCCGCCGTGCTCTCGACGCCGGCGCTCGCTGCCGAGCTCGTCCCGACCCTCGGCCTCGCGCCGAAGCTCGTGCTGCTCGTCGGCGAGGAGGAGATCGCGGATCTCGGGTGCCCGACGGCTTCGTACGAGGCCGTCACGGCCGTGCCGCCATCACCCGGGCCTCAGGTCCCCGTGATCGACGCCGACGTGGCGTACATCCTCTACACGTCGGGATCGACCGGCATCCCGAAGGGCGTGATGCTCACCCACCGCAACGCGCTCACGTTCGTCGAATGGTGCTTCGACACGATCGGCGTGTCGCCCGACGACCGCCTGTCGAACCACGCGCCGCTCCATTTCGACCTTTCGATCTTCGACCTCTACCTCGCCGCGATGGGTGGCGCGACCCTCGTGCTCGTGCCGGACGAGGAGGCGTACTTCGGCGCGTCGCTCGCGAAGTTCATTCAGGAAGAGGAGATCTCCGTCTGGTACTCGGTCCCGTCGGCCCTCCGCTTGCTCACGAAGGCCGCCGCCGGCCGCATGCAGCTCCCAAGCCTGCGCACGGTCGTGTTCGCCGGCGAGGTCTATCCCACGCCTCACCTGCGAGAGCTTCGCCGGATGCTTCCCGACGTGCAGCTCTGGAACATCTACGGGCCAACCGAAACGAACGTCTGCACGTACTACGAGGTACGCGATCTTCCCGAAGACGACCACCCCATCCCGATCGGCCGAGCGTGTGGGAACACCGAGGTCTTCGGCGTGACGTCGGAGGGGCGGCTCGCGGGAGTCGGCGAGGAGGGCGAGCTCCACGTGCGTGGCGCGACGGTGATGAAGGGGTATTGGGGACGGCCGGAGAAGACGGCCGAGGTGCTCGTGCCGAATCCACTGCCGGGCGCGCTCCCCGATCTCGTCTACCGGACGGGCGACCTCGTGCAGCTGCGGCCCGACGGCAACTACGACTTCATCGGACGGCGCGACCATCAGATCAAGAGCCGCGGATACCGGATCGAGCTGGGGGAGATCGAAGCCGCGCTCGCGACGCATCCCGAGCTCGAGGAGTGCGTGGCCGTGGCGGTGCCCCACGTCGAGTGGGGCAACGCGATCGTCGCGTGGGTCTCGATGCGCAACGGCGCGTCGATCTCCGACAGGGACGTGAAGCGTCACGTGGCGGGCCGGCTGCCGAACTACATGGTCCCGGCCGCGGTCGAGTTCCTCGACGAGCTGCCGAAGACCTCGACGGGGAAGATCGACCGCCCGCACCTGTTGGACCGCTCGAAGGAACTCGGGCTCGATCGAACATGACGACCGGCACGCTCGACCTCGCGTACCTCGAGTCGCTCCGGCGGTTCACCGACGAGCGCCTCGGGGTCGAGGAGACGTTCCTCACCCCCGAGCTCGGAGGCGGGATGACCATCGCCGTGCTCACCCGCCCGCTCGGTGACGCGCGGGCGACGGGCTGGGTGATCTGCCACTCGTACGCGTTCGAGCAAGGCAACATCCAGCCGATGGAGACCCTGCTCGCGCGGCGGCTCGCCTCCGCCGGCTATCCCGTCCTGCGGTTCCACGGCCAGGGCTACGGCGACTCCGAGCTCCCGGTCGAGGACACGGGGCTCGCGTCGCACCTGCGTGACGCTCGCGACGCCGTGGAGGTGCTGCGGGATGTCGCCTCGGTGTCGCACGTCGCGCTCGCTGGCCCGCGGCTGGGCGGCGCGGTGGCGGCCGCGGTAGGCGCCGATGTCGGCGCGACGGGCCTGATCCTCTGGGAGCCGGTCGCGCGCGGCCGCCCGTACATCGACGGGCTCCTGCAGCAACGGATCCTCGCCGAGCTCACGGCGCCGGGCCGCAAGCCCTCGATCGACGACCCGCTTGCCATCCTCCGCGCCGAGGGCGTCGCCGATCTCCAGGGGTTCACGCTCACCGAGAAGGCCTACGACGAGATCCGCCAGCTCGAGCTGCTGGAACGCGCACGGGGATCCGTGGCAGACGCGCTCGTCGTCCAGTTCGCGAGGACCGAGCGACCGCGACCCGACCTCGTCGGCCTCATCGAGGTCCTCGGCGAGCGCGGGGGGCGCGTGACGCTCGCGTCGATCCCGCCGCCGCCGAACGAGCGGCCGCTCGGCGCGCCGAGGTTCCGCGGCAACGGCGACGGCACGAAGACCGACACCCAGGTGAACCTGGAGCGCGAGCTGCTGAGCCGAACGATGGCGTGGGTCGACGCGTGGAGCACCGGGAAAGGGGACGCGTGAGCGAGTACCCCATCTTCGTGCCGGCCGCCGACGGGGAGCACCTCGCGGCGGTCTTGAACGTGCCCGAGTCCCCCCGGGGGCTCGCGCTGCTCCTCCAGGGTCTCGGCCCGCCGCGGAGCCATCGGTATCAGCTCTGGACGCGCGCCGCACGCGCGCTCGCCGACCGCGGCATCGCCTCCGTGCGCCTGGACTATCCGGAGATCGGCGACAGCACCGGCAAGCTCGAGGCCACGCTCGACGATCCACCGGTCGACGCGGCCCTTGCCGTCGCCGATGCCGCGCTACGGGCAACCGGTCTCACCGCCTTTGCCGCGCTCGGGAACTGCATGGGCGGCCGCATCGCCCTGAAGATCCAGGGCCGCGCAGGCGACTGCCGGGGCATCGGCGTGATCCTCACCGGTGACCCGGTGAAGTACTTGGCCCGCAAGGGGTTCCCGAAGGCGAGGGGCGGAGTTCGCCACGCGTTGGTGCGCAAGCTGCGACGAGTGCGCGGCAAGGCGGGCGGCGGGATCCGATGGATCCCCGAGGTCCCGAAGACGCTCGCGACCTCGGAGCTGCTGGTGCTCTACGCAGGCCCCGAGTCCACCGGCGCGTTCCTCGAGCGGTCCCTGAGCGCACTCGCCTCACGCACGACGGGCGCCCGAACCGTCTACCGCTACCTCCCGGCCCGACCTACGAACCGCTTCGAGCTGGATCTCCCCGTGCAGCAACGCGTCGTCGAGACGCTGGTGGACTGGCTGGACGTCCTGATGCCGGCACGGGCGACCGAACGCCCGGACGCGGCGAAGGGCGTCGGGGCCGTTCCCTGATCGACCGCCCGAGAGAAAGGTATCCGCCGACATGGTTGACGACGTCAAAGCCGAGGTCTCGAGGTTCATTCACGAAGAGGTGCTGTGGGAGGACGACGGCGCCGAGCTGTCGGAGGACGCGCCGCTTCTGGACGGCGTCCTCGACTCGTTCGGCCTGCGGTCGCTCCTCTCGTTTCTCGACGAACGGTTCGGGGTCTCGGTGTCGAACAGCGAGCTCGTCGCGGAGAACTTCCAGTCGATCGAGACCATCTCGGCGTTCGTGCAGTCGAAGCGCGCGGCGGGCGACTGAGGCCCGCCCTCACCACACTCTCGTCCGCCGGATCCGAGCGAGATCCCAGCGGTAGCGAAGCGCGAAGCGGAGCCGCGCGACGGTGACCGCCGGCGGCAGCGCCGCCCGTGGGCGGCGCGGCGACGCCGCGCCGTAGCCGAGCCGTCCCAGCTCCCGGCCCGCGATCGCCTCGATGGTGCGCACCTGCTCGTCGGAGAGGCGCTGCTCCCATGCGCGCACGCGCTCGTCGGTCACGCGCTCGGTTGCCCTGGCCTTCCACGACTCCCGTGGGAGCACGATGTCGCCGGCCTTCGGCGCGGCTCGCCCTTCATCCGCGACGTCGATGAGCGCGGCGATGCGCCCGCGCGCGACGCCGGGGTCGGCCACCACGTCCTCGTAGCGCAGCAGAAGGAAGCGTTCCCGACCCAAGGCGTCGCGTGCCTTCGCGAGCTCCCGCTGATCCAGGAGCCAGCGCTGCGCGACCACCGCATACCCCTCGGGGCGCTTGGGGCCCCACGGCAGCTCGAGCGTCGACGACACCACGGCCCGCGGATCGCGTACGACGGCGATCACGCGGAGCCCGGGCATCGCGCGCGTGAGCGGGCGCACCCACGGGAGGTGCGTGGGGGTCTTCTCGCCGTAGGTGTCCGCCTCCCCCGCGAGCTCCCGCACGACGGCGTCGAACAGGGCGAGCGGTCCGTCGGCGCGATCGTCGAGCCGGTCGGCGACGCGTTCGGGGGCGAGCGCCGCCTCGCGAAGGTTCTTCATCGACGCGTACTCGCCAACGGCCTCTCGAAGCTCGTTCCCTTGCAGGGGGAACCGCCAACGGAAGCGTTCGGGGTAGAACTGCGCGAAGAAGTGCGTCTCGATGGGAACGCGCACGCCGGGGAGCTCGCACGCGAGCCGCTGGACGAGGGTCGTGCCCGAGCGGGGCGTCCCCACGATGAGGAAGGACGGGGCCTGAACCCCGCGGCTCACGAGCCGGCCTCACGGCCGCGGCGTCGCACACGGCGGGCGAGGCGAAATCCCCACGGGCCGGACAGGCACACGAGCAGCCGGCCGTACGAGCTCGCGCGACGCGGGTCGCGGCCGATCGCACGGGCCGCCGCCGCGACCGCGGACCCCCATCGGCCGGCCTCGAGGTCGTACAGCGACATCGAGCTCAGGAGCGTCGCGTGCTTCTTCGGATACGTGGCGATCAGCGCGCCGTGCTTCTCCAGCGTCATGCGGATGCCGTCGGCAAGCGCGCCCGGGTTCGCGAGCAGCTTCGGACCGCGGTGCTCCGTCTTGCGATACGTCTCACGCGCGAGGCCCTGGATCGAACAGATCGCGTTCACGCGCAGGAACAGATCCTTGTCCTCCGTGGCGCGCACGCGCTCGTCGAAACCGCCGACCGACCGGATGACGTCGACCGGCGCCACGAGCGTCCGCTCCGACCGGAACCGACCCTCGCCGCTCCCGTCCAGGAACCAGTGGGAGCCACGCGGCAGCGTCGGCGGGCACCGGGAGTCGATCGGCTCGCCGTGCTCGTCGACCACGCGGATGCACGAGAGCACCGCGACGGGCGTCGGCAGCTCGGACGAGGCGACGGCGTCCAACGAGGCCTCGAGCATGTCGGGAAGCAGCTCGTCGTCGTCGTCGAGAAACACGATCCAGCGACCGCGCGCCTCCGCGAGACCGGCGTTGCGCGCGACGCACGGTCCCCCCGAGGACTCGCGCCGGATCACGCGCACGCGCGGGTCGAGAGGCTCGATAGCGAACGGGACCGGCGAGCCGTCGTCGACGACGATGACCTCCACGGGCTGTGCGGTCTGCGCGATCGCGCTCTCGACCGCACGCGTTGCGAACGCCACGCGATCGTGGGTGGGAATCACGACCGTCGCGAGCGGGCTCGGTTCGGGCGGTGACGCCTCGAGCGCCTCGTGCTCCGACACCTGCGGAACCTCCGTTCGCGTCCCGAGGCCGCGGGAGGCGGCTACCTTCCCTCCGCCACGTGGCCGGACTCGGTGACCCGAAGGTCGGTCATCCCGGAGTGGACCTTGGGGCCCTCCACGACCGGCGTGGCGTCCTCGATGTAGCCGATGCGCTGCAGTGTGTCCAGCACGTGGCGCAGCGACTCCTCGGGCGATTCATCCATCGTGTCGACGACGAGCTCGGGCGAGAGCGGCTCCTCGTACGGGTCGTCGACGCCGGTGAACCCGGTGATCTCCCCCGCGAGCGCCTTCTTGTACAGCCCCTTCGGGTCGCGGTGCTCGGCGATCTCCTCGACGGTCGCGTGCACGAACACCTCGACGAAACGGCCGATCTGTGAGCGCACCGCGTCGCGCGCCTCCCGGTACGGCGAGATCGGACAGCAGATCGTCGCGACCCCGTTGCGCGTGAGCAGGTCGGCCACGAAGCCGATCCGCAGGATGTTCGTGTCGCGGTCCTCCTTCGAGAACCCGAGGCCCTTCGAGAGGTTTTGCCGCACGACGTCGCCGTCGAGGATCTCGGTCTTGAGCCCGCGCGAGCGGAGCTCGTGGTACAGCATCTCGGCGATCGTCGACTTCCCCGACCCCGAAAGGCCGGTGAACCAGACGGTGAACCCGTGTTCGCCCTGCGTCACAGGAAGCTCCTTCCGACGGCCCCCTCAGGCGCGTCGAGTCCGTACAGCTTGAGGATCGTGGGGCCGACGTCGACGAGCGTGAGCCCGTCCACGCGGCCGGTGGGCTGGCCCTCGAGCCCGGTCATCGCGAAGATCCCGTCGCGATCGTGGTTCGCCCCGTCGGGACCCGTGTCGTTCTCGTAGGTGTAGAGGCTCGGGTTCCCGACCGACCCGACCGATCGCCACTCGAGGTCGCCGAAATACACGATGAGGTCGGGAGCCACCCCGTTCACCTCCGTATACACGTCCTGCGGCTTCAGCACCTTCGTGCCGAGACGCTCCCCGTCGGGGCCGGGCGCGGCCTCGAGTCGCTCCACGAGCTCGTCGCGCACCGCCTCGTACTCCGTCGGGTCGACGACGCCCTGCGGCTCTCGCCCACGCACGTTGAGGAAACAGCGCCCGTAGTACCCGCCGTCGCCCCAGGCCACGGTGCGGGACCAGTCGATCGGTGCCTCGGCGATCGGCACCGGCCCTTCGAGGCTCTCGGTCATCTGCAGGTAGCCCTCGCTCATCAGCCAATCGTTGAAGCAGAGCCCTCCCATCATGGGGCGGGCGCCGTGGTCGCTCATCACCATCGTGACGGCGTCGTCGGGGATGAGCTCGAGCAACGACCCCACCTCACGATCGAGGAACCGGTAGTAGTCCTGGAACGCGGTCTCGTACTTGTTCCCCGGCTCGTAGAGCGGGTGGCGCGGGTCGTAGTACTGCCAGAACACGTGATGAAGCCGGTCGGGCGCGATCTCGCACAGCATGAAGAAGTCCCATGGCTTGTTGCGGATGAGCCGCCGGGCGACCTGGAATCGACGTTCGGTCATCCTGAACACCTGGTCGAGCGCGAAGTCCATGCCCTGTTGGCGGAAGTTTGGGATGTCGAAGATGTAGTCGGTGCCCTCGCCGAGCTCCTCGAGGATCTCCGTCTCCAGCGGTTGGGGGTACGCGAAGGACTTCGCGGACGGCGGCGTGAGGAAGCAACCGACGCGCCAGCCCGGAAACTCCTTCGGCGGGGGAAAGCTCGGCGGCACGCCGATGAGCAAGGAGCGGAGGTCGCGTTCGCCCAGCCGGTCCCACACCGCGGGCTGCTTGACGGCATCGGACGTCGCGATCGTGAGGCCGTCGTAGGTCGTGTCCTTGCGGTTGCGGAACCCGTAGATGCCGAGCTGGCCCGGCGTCCGGCCCGTCATCGCGCACGCCCATGCGGGCACCGTGATCGGGGGGGTGATGCTCGCGAGGTTGCCGTACATGCCGCCCTCGAACAGCTTGCGAAGGTTGGGAATCTCGTCGGCGAGATCGTCGAACAGCATCTGGGGGGTCGCGCAGTCCAGCCCGATCACCGCGACCCGAGGGCCTTGTTGCATGGACGTCCTTCCGAGGTTCGAGGGTTGCGTCACCCGGGCGCGCCGAAGCGCGTCGGGCACCGCGGTCCGCGTATCCTATCAAGCCCTTTGGGCCTCCGACCTGGGAGGATGCGGCTGGCATGAAGCTGTTGCGGCGCGTTCTCTATTACCAGGCGACGCTCTGGACCGCGTGCGGCCTCGTGATCGCGGTCGCACCCCGATGGGTCCTGCAGACCGTCTTCGACCAGGTCCCGTCGCCGGACGACGCGTTCGCGCGTGTATGCGGGGCCATGTCGGCGGGGCTCGCGCTGATGATGGTGCTCGTGGCACAGAGGATCGACGACCTCTGGTGGTGGTCGTGGGCGTTCGCGCTCACGGACGCGGCGATCGTCACGATCACAGCGCTGCACGCGACGCTCGGCCTGCCGGATGGCTCCGGAGCGCTCCTCTGGTGGCTCTTTGCCGGCGTGCACGCCGTGTTCGCGGCCGCGCTGCTCGCCGGAATCGGGATCGCGGCGCAGGAGAAGCCGTTCGCGTGACGTTCAGCCGGCCGCGTCGAGGCGCGACCGCGCCATGCGCCGAGCAGCGGCGTCGGTCGTGACGCCGTCGCGGTCCGCGGCGTCGAAGACCTCGTCGAGCGTGTCGCCGATCGACTCCAGGCGGGAGGCCATCTTCCCCTCGTCCCACCCGAGCGTCTCGTAGCCGGCGAGGTGGATCACGCCGCCGGCGTTGATGACGAAGTCCGGCGCGTACAGGATGCCCGCGTCGCGCACGAGCTCGTCGGCGCCCTCCGCGGCGAGCTGGTTGTTCGCCGCGCCTGCGACGACCGAACAGCGGAGCTTCGGAATCGTTTCGGCGGAAAGGATCCCGCCGGTCGCGCACGGCGCGAAGATCTCGCACTCCGTACCGACCACGTCGACCGGCGCAACGAGCGTCCCACCGAGACGTTCGGCGAGCGCCGACACCCGTTCGGCGTTCGGGTCGGCGAGGATCACGGATGCTCCCGCCTCGTGCAGGTGCTCGGCGAGCGGAAACCCTACGGCGCCGACGCCCTGCACCAGGGCGCGCTTGCCCGCGAGATCCGACGAACCGAAGCGGCGACGCGCGGTGGCGACGATCCCGTGGAACACGCCCCTCGCGGTGCTGGGGGCGGGATCACCAGAACCTCCGCGCTCCGGTGATCGACCGAGGACGTGCGCCGTGCGCTCGCCGACGAGATCCATGTCGGCCTGGCCGGTGTTCATGTCCGCGGCCGTGACGTACGTGCCGCCCATCGCGTTCACGAGGTCTGCGTAGCGCGAGAACAGCGCCGCGCGATCGGCTCCGCGCGGGATATCGGGGACCGCGAGCACAGCCTTGCCGCCACCGAACGGGAGGTCGGCGGCGGCCTGCTTGAGCGTCATGGCGCCGGCGAGCCGCAGCCCGTCGGCGAGAGCGTCGTGCGGCGTCGCGTATCGCTGAAGCCGCACCCCGCCCATGCCCGGACCGAGCACGGTGGAGTGCACGCACACGAACATCCACGCGTTCGAGGCCGCATCGAACCGGAGCGCAACCTCCTCGCCGTCCCATGCGTGCAGCAGCTCCTCGAACATCGAGCGAGAGTGTACGGGCACCGTTCACCGAGGGTCCTTCCCCAAATCCGGTTCCTCGGGTAGCATGAGCGGCTTCGTCGGCGTGATCGCGCCGACCGACGAGGGAATCCCCCGAGCGGCCGTTGAACAGGCCGATCCCGCATGCCGAGAGGCGGAGCGGGTCGGACCACGGGGTTGCGGGCGCGGGGGGACCGATCCCGAGGGGGGGATGCCCGTGACGGAGCGACCGGCGGCGACGACGGACAGGCGAGGGTTCCTGAGACTCGCGGGGCTCGCGGGGGCGACGATCTCCGGCGCGGGCCTCGTGGGCGTCCGACCCGATCGCGCGAAGGCGGACGCGAACTTCGTGTGCGATCTCAACGCGCTGCCGGCACTGCAGGCCGTCGGCGCGCCGCGACTCTGGAGCGATCCCGGGACATGGGGCGGGGTGATGCCCGGCCCCAATGACGCCGTCGAGATCGCGAGCAACGTCATCCTCGACACGGACACCGAGATCGCGGGCCTCAGCGTGAACGAGGGGGCGAGCCTTACGTTCGCGTCGAACAAGAACGTCTCGATGAAGTCGTCGGCGAACGTGGTCGTGAACGGCACGTTCAAGATGCATCCGGCGAACGCGCACCTGCACCATACGCTCACGTTCACGAACGTGGACGAAAGCATCTTCGTCGGCGGCGGCATGGATCCTCTCGACACCGACGTGGGCCTCTGGGTCGTCGGCAACGGCAAGCTCGACCTTCGCGGCGAACCGAAGCTCGCGTGGGGACGGCTCGCCGGCGGGGCGAACAAGCACGACAAGTCCATCAAGCTCGACCGCGCGCCGCACGGGTGGCGCAAGGGTGACGAGCTCGCGATCACCCCGAGCCTCAAGCCCACCGAACAGCTCTTCGACCGCGCTTACGACATCGTGAAGATCAAGTCGATCAACGGTCGCACGGTGCATCTCACCAAGGGGCTCGACTACAACCACCCGGTGATGAAGCTCCCGTCCAAGAAGAACCTGGGCACGGAGGTCCTGAACCTGTCGCGCAACGTCAAGATCCAGGGAACCGCCTCCGGGCGGAGCCACGTCTTCGTGCACTCGAACAAGAAGCCCACGGTGAAGTACGCCCTGTTCCGTTACCTCGGACCGAGGAAGGACGACCTCGTGATCCTCGGCCGCTGGGGCCTGCACCTGCACATGATGAAGAACAAGAGTCGGGGGACGCATGTCATCGGCTCGGTCGTGCGCGACTCGGGGTCGCACGGCTTCGTGGCCCATCACTCGCACGGCGTGACCTTCCAGCGCTGCATCGTGCACGAATCGATCGAGGACGCGTTCTGGTGGGACCACATCACGCAAGACCTGGCGGACGCATCGAACGACACGACCTACGACCACTGCGTGGCGTCGAAGCTCGAGGGTGGACCCGTCGACGAGCACAACCTCTGCGGGTTCAAGATGGAGCACGGGCACGGGAACGCCGCGCGGGGATGCATCGGTGTCGGGATCCTGGGCGGCAGCAACGGTTCCGGGTTCCACTGGCCCGAGTTCGGGCCCCACGGGATCTGGGACTTCGAGGACTGCATCGGGCACAACAACCTCGACTACGGGGCCTATACCTGGCAGAACGACGACGGGCACCACATCCACCGGGACTTCCTCAGCTACCGATGCGGGAAGGCGGGGATCGGGCTCGGCGCCTACGGCAACCGCGTGCACCTGCTGGGGATGACCTCGCTCGAACAGGGCGACGCGGGGGTCCACAACTTCGCGAGGACCTCCACCGCGGACAAGTCACACCTGCTGTACCGCGACCTCGTCATCGACGGCAACGGCCTGACCGGCAACGGGATCCGGTTCATCGACAACAACCTCGCGCCCAAGGACCCGGTGCAGTTCTTCGACACGCACTTCCTCGGCGTGGGAACCCCGATCTACGTCTTCACCACCGACGACGCGATCGAGGTCGACTTCATCCGTCCGGTCGTGGGCGCGCTCGAACGGAACCTCGAGCCCTCGGACATCGACATCGACTTCGCGGCGCCCGGCACGCGAATCCGCGTCCAGCGCAAGAACGACACCGCGTGGAAGATGGACGAGAATGGCGTGGTCACCGACATCGCGCCATTCGCCTGAGCCGGAACGCACGAAGGCCCGGCGCGCGAAGCGCGCCGGGCCTTCTTGCATTCCTTCGTGGTCCGGGCTCAGTGCATGTGGCCGTGGCCACCGGCCGGAGCCGGCTCTTCCTCCTCCGGCTTCTCCACGACGGCGCTCTCGACCGTGAGGACGATCGCGGCGATCGACGCGGCGTTCTGCAGCGCCGAGCGCGTCACCTTCGCGGGATCGATGATGCCGACCTTCATCATGTCGACCCACTCACCCTTCGCGGCGTCGAACCCCTTGCCGTTCGACTCGCCCGTGATGCGCTCCACGATGACGGCCCCCTCGTGACCCGCGTTGCTCGCGATGAGCCGCGCCGGCTCCGAGGTCGACGACAGCACGATCGCCGCACCGGTCCGCTCGTCGCCGTCGAGGCCGAGATCGCCGACGGAGGCTGCCGCGCGGATCAGCGCCACACCACCGCCCGGCACGATGCCCTCCTCGATCGCCGCCCGGGTCGCCGAGAGGGCGTCCTCGATGCGGTGCTTCTTCTCCTTGAGCTCGACCTCGGTGGCCGCACCGACCTTCACGATCGCGACACCGCCCGAGAGCTTCGCGAGGCGCTCCTGGAGCTTCTCGCGATCCCAGTCCGAGTCGGTCTTCTCGATCTCGGCCTTGATCTGCGCGATGCGCCCCTTCACCTCGTCGTCCGAACCCGCTCCCTCGATGACCGTGGTGTCGTCCTTGGTCACGACCACCTTGCGCGCCCTCCCGAGCAGCGCGAGGTCGACGTTCTCGAGCTTCAGGCCGACCTCCTCGGAGACCACCTGGGCGCCCGTGAGGATCGCGATGTCCTGCATCATCGCCTTGCGCCGGTCCCCGAACCCGGGAGCCTTCACCGCGACCGCGTTGAACGTGCCCCGGAGCTTGTTCACGACGAGCGTCGCGAGCGCCTCGCCCTCGACGTCCTCGGCGATCACGATCAGCGGCTTGCCGGACTGCAACACCTTCTCCATCGGCGGCAGCAACTCCTGCACGGAGGAGATCTTCTTGTTGATGACCAGGATGTACGGCTCGTCGAGGACCGCCTCCTGGCGCTCGGGATCGGTGACGAAGTACGGCGAGATGTACCCCTTGTCGAACTGCATGCCCTCGACGAACTCGAGCTCCATGCCGAACGTGTTCGACTCCTCGACGGTCACGACGCCGTCCTTGCCGACCTTGTCGAGCGCCTCGGCGATGACCTCACCGATCGCCGGGTCGGCGGCGGAGATCGACGCGACCTGCGCGATCTCGCCCTTGGACTCGACGTCCTTGGCCTGCTTCGCGATCTGCTCCACGACCGCCGCGACGGCCTTCTCCATGCCGCGCTTTAGCCCCATCGGGTTCGCGCCGGCCGCGACGTTGCGCATGCCGTGATGCACCATCGCGCGTGCGAGCACGGTCGCGGTCGTCGTCCCGTCACCCGCGACGTCGTTGGTCTTGGTGGCGACCTCCTTCGCGAGCTGGGCCCCCATGTTCTCCCATGAGTCCTCCAGCTCCACCTCCTTGGCGATCGTCACACCGTCGTTCGTGATCGTGGGGGCGCCCCACTTCTTGTCGAGCACGACGTTGTGCCCCTTCGGTCCCAGCGTGATCGCCACCGCGTCGGCGAGCTTGTTCACGCCGGCCTCGAGCGATCGCCGAGCCTCCTCGCTGAACTTGAGCAGCTTGGCTGCCACACGTGCCTCCTTGTCCTGAGACGGAACGAGGCCCGCCGCGCGGATGCGGGCGAGCCTCGAACCGACGTCGGTTCGTCGCTACTTCTTGATCACGGCGAGCACGTCGCGAGCCGAGAGGATCAGGTACTCCTCGCCCTCGACCTTGACCTCGGTGCCGCCGTACTTCGAGTAGATGACCTTGTCGCCCGCCGCCACGTCGAGCGGAACGCGCACCCCGTCCTCGAACCGGCCGGGTCCTACGGCGACGACCGAGCCCTCCTGTGGCTTCTCCTTCGCCGTGTCGGGGA
Organism: Actinomycetota bacterium; assembly: GCA_036556805.1. Taxonomy (GTDB): domain Bacteria; phylum Actinomycetota; class UBA4738; order UBA4738; family HRBIN12; genus DATBIS01. The sequence goes on from DATBIS010000039.1 coordinate 17,187, forward strand.
TCACGAGCCCCGAGGACGTGGTCTCCTCGCCCTCGCTGGGCTTGACCACGATCCGATCCTCCAGGGGCTTCAGACTGAAGTCCTTCGCCATGCTGCTTGCCTCCTTGCGTTAGCACTCGGTGGCTTTGAGTGCTAACAGGATATCGGCGAGAGTGCCAAGGGTCAACGCGACGCGGGAGCGATCAGGAGCGCGGGAGCTTGCGGATCATCGCGTGCGTGAAGAGCAGATCGGTTCCGGTCGGCAGGTGGACCGGGTAGGTCGACAGATGCTCGACCTCGAGGCCGGGCGGCACGTGGTGCCGGATCGCCCTCGCCATCGACACGAGCCGGCTGCTCCCCCGGCGTCCACGCAACTTCGCGACCCTGGCTCGGATGCCGCGGAGGGAAAGCGGCGAAGGCGGAGGTTGTCCGGGCACGAGCAGCTCGGCAACCCCACCGGTCCGGAGCAAACGCCGAAGCGAGTCGAAGTACCGGGGCCAGGCCGGGCGCGGAACGTGCTGCAGGCAGCCGCGGTCGAAGATGAACGCGAAGCCGCCGTCGCGGAACGGGAAATCGGGCGAGGCGGCGACGAGGAAATGAAGCCCGGAGCTCCGGCGATCGCGTGCGATCCGGATGGCGGCGAGCGTGATGTCGAAGCCCAGCGTCGGACGGAACCGTTGAGCGATCCGCTCCGTGATGTGGCCCGACCCACACCCCACGTCGAGGGCGGCGCCCTCAGGCAGGTCGTCGCGCTCGAGGGTCCGGGCGAGTTCCGTCGGGATCGCGTCCCCCAGGAACCAGTCGAACGAGACCGGTCCTTCGGACCATCGGCGCTCCCAGTCGGCCCGCGAATCCGGCCCCATCGAGGGATGATGTACCCGGAGGCCCCGGAACGCTAGCCTGGGCACGCGTAGGAAAAGCACGCCGAACGACGCATGGCCGGGGGGACACCGGCCCGTAACCTGTGATGACCACCCGGGCCCCCGAGCCGGGTCGATGGAGGATGGCCGTGTCGCACGAGCGAAAAGACACCGACGAAAGCGGCGTCAGTCGACGTCAGGCGTTGAAGAGGATGGCGGCCGTCGGCGGCGCGGTGTGGGTCGCTCCCGCGTTGCAGACGATCAACATGGCGCACGCGAAGGCGGGTTCACCGGCCGAGGTCTGCTTCTCCGTCAAGATCGGCGCAGGCGGCACGTGCGAGGCGCCCGGGCCCTCGGGTCAGGGATTCCACTGCATCGTGCCGATCACCGGCACGGACGGTTGCGCGAACGTGAGCGCGGTTTCGACGAACGGCGGGCAGGATTGGGTCATCGACCTGGGGTCCTGCCGGTTCATCGAGGGCGCGGTGAAGTCGGGGGGCGGATCGACGTCGTGTTGCCCGCTCAGCATCGCGGCGGGTACGACGGGGGTCATCACGGCGCCGCGTTGCGCGACGGGGCCTCACGGGCAGCTGCAGGACATCTCCGAGGTCGAGCTCACGATCTGCTGCGACAGCTGAGCCGCCCGGCTCGGCCGTTCGCCCTCTAGAGGTACCCGAGCCCTTCGAGGTGTGCCGTGATCTCGGCTTCGAGCACGTCGTCGTGATCCTCTCGGGCGCGCAGCTGAGCCGGCGATTCTCGGAGGCGGCCGACGACGTCTGGGTGCTCGGGGGCAACGTCGCGCTCCTCGCCGGGGTCCTCCTCGAGGTCGACGAGGCGCTCCTCCCCCGCCGTCGAGGCCGCGTACTTGAACCGCCCCTCGTACTTCGCGATCCATCGCGCGCGCAGGCGCTCGCGCACGTCCTCGGGGACCTGACCAAGCCGGTCCTCCAGTCCTCCCGCGTGCGTGACCTGCGACGACGCCGACTCGTACTCGGCGACCACCGGCGCCTGGGCCGGGTCGACCCAATGGCCGAGACCGAGGATGAGCTCCCGGAGCCCGCAAAGCGAGGCCGGTTCGCGCACCTCGCCGCCCGGCACGCCGGGGCCGGCGACCACGAGCGGCACGTGCAGGAGCGTCTCGTGCATCGACATGACGTGGGACATGAGGTGGTGCTCGCCCAGGTTCTCACCGTGATCCGCGGTGACGATCACGATCGTCTCCTCGAGCCCCCGATGCGCGGCGAGCATCTCCAGGAGCCGGGCGAGCCAGGCGTCGGCATATGCGATCTCTCCCCGATACAGCCCGCGAAGGAGCGCGAGCTCGTCGGTGTCGATCTCCTCGCGTCCGAGGTTGAACCGGATCATGCGCTCGGCGTTCCAGGAGCGCACCGCGCGGAGGGCGGCGGGCCTCGACCGGAGCCTCGTGGGATCGTGCCGGAATGGCGGCAGGTACGGCGCGTGCGGCTCGATCACGTTGAAGAAGGCGAAGTACGGAGCCTCGCGACCGAGCCCGCGCAGGAACATCGCGAACGCGTCGAGCGACCGAGCGGCTCCGCCGTCGCCGGCGCCGGCGATCCGCCGGGCGTGGATGAGCGCGGACCGCGCGAGCCGCTGCGTCGTGCTGCGCCCGGCGGTCGCACGGAGCGGGTCGGCGAGCTTCGGGAGCCGGGCATGGTGCCAGGCCTCGAACACCGTGTCGAAGCCGTGCGTGAGGCCGGTCGACGCGCCGATCCACGGGTTGCCGCTCGCGGCGAAGGTAGCAACACCCTTGCGCCGCAAGGCTTCCGGCAGCCATCGATCGCCGAGCCCCTCCACGAGCGGCTTCGGGGCGCGCGGCCCCGAGTCCGTGAGGACGGCCGCGCCGGTGATGCCGTGCTCGCTCGGGCGGAGCCCGGTGAAGATCGAGGCGTGCGACGGGAGCGTCCAGGGAGCCGGCGCGATCGCGCGCAGGTAGCGGCGGCCGGCGCGTCCGATCTGGGCGAAGGCGGTGTCGAACCCGGCGCCCACGACGTCGGCGCGGGCGGTGTCGAGCACAACCAGCACGACGTCGGGAGCGTCCGTGCTCGGCGCAGAGATGGCTTCGTCGTTCATGCGTTGCTCGTCTCCGTGCGAAGCAGTGCGAGGATGGTGGCGACGGCCTCGTCGAGGTCGCCGTAGGTCAGACGGTAGCCGTCCGCGCCGGCCGTCGCCCGTCGGAGCTGCTCGAGGCCGGCTCCCCCCAACTCTTGCAGGTTGAACGCGTTCTCGGCGAGACACAGGAGGGTGGCGGCGCGCGTCATCGGCTCGAGTCGAAGGGCCGATGCCGCGAGGAACCGCGGGGTCACCACGAGCACCACGGGACAGGCGCGACCGACCCGGCCGTCGCCGAGGTCGTCGGCGCGCACGTAGGTGCGCATCCGGCCGGGCTCACGGTACTCGGGAAGAACCCGATCGCGGAGCCCGTCGAAGGCCGCAACCGAGCCGGGCGAGAGCCACATCGGCTTGGGATAGGCAAGGAGCTCGCCCGAGTCCGGTGCGAACACCGCCGCTTCGTCGGACAGGTAGGACAGGCCGGCCCCGACGAGGCCCGCGGTGAGGGTCGTCTTGCCCGAGTCCATCGGTGCGGGAAGCACGACGCCCCTGCCGTCGAGCGACACGGCGCCGGCGTGGACCGCGATGCCGGGCGACGTCGGGATCGCCGCTCGGTTGAGTTTCCAGAGAAGCTCGTCGATGAGCTCCAGCGCGGTCGAGACGCGGGTGACCTCCTCGCCGTCGATCGCGAGCCGGAAAGGTTTGCCCGCGTCGTCCACGCGTTCGAGAAGGTACTCGGGGCCCCGTCCGTCGGACACCTCGAAGGGCTCGAGGAGCGCGCGCGCGACTCGCGCCAGGTCCTCGCTCGACGTGCGAACCCGGCAGCCGTACTCGATGAGCCGATACGCGACGTTCATGCACGTCCTCACGATTCGGGGGCCGAAACGAGACGAAGCCACCCCGGCGGGGTGGCTTCGTACGACGACGCTGGATGATGCGGCGGCCGAGGGCTCCCGGACGGGATCGTCCGACCTAGCCTCCGCGCTGGATGCGTTCCACTGCTCCGGCGAGCCGGGCCACGTGATCGTCCGTCATGCCCGACCAGAGCGGCAGCGTGAGCGCCCGGCTCGAGGCGCGGTCGGTGGCCTGGAGGCTGCCGTTCGAAGCGATGGAGCCTTCGTAGGCGATCATGCGGTGGACCGGTGGGGCGTAGTAGCGCTTCGTCTCCACGCCTTCGGCCCGCAAGGCTGCACCGAGCTCGTCGGCGCTCATGCCGAAGACCTCGGGATCCACGAGGATCGTGAAGTCCTTGAACGTGCTGCGGTCGCCGGCGGGGACCACGGGAAACTCGACCCCGGGAACGTCGCCGAGCGCGGCGCGGAGCTTGCGGACGGTGTCGTTGCGCTCGTCGATCCGTTGGTCGAGATCCTCGAACGACGCGAGCGCAACGACGGCGTGCGGCTCGGACATCCGTGCGTTCAGTCCCACGAATCGGCAGTTGTAGTCCCCGGGGTGGCCGTAGTCTCGCCCGATCCGGCACCGCTCCGCGAGCGCGTCGTCGTTGGTGGCGATGATGCCTCCCTCGGCGGCGAAGAGCACCTTCGTCGGCGACAAGCTGAAGACCTCTGCAGCGCCGAACCCACCAACGGGCCGATCGCCGTGCCTGGATCCGAACGCGTGCGCGGCATCGAAGAAGAGTTGCAGGCCGGCCCGGTCGGCGACGGCCGTGAGCGCCTCGACGTCGCACGGCGTCCCGTAGATGTGCGTGGCGAGGATCGCCGACGTCCGGATCCCCGCGGCCCGCTCCACCGCCTCGGCGGAGAGCGTGAGCGTCTGCGGGTCGATGTCGGCGAACATCGGGTGCAAGCCGTTCCAGCGGATCGCGTGCGCGGTCGCGGCGAACGTGAACGACGGCACGATGACGTCGCCCTTCAGGTTCGCGGCGCGCAGCACCAGCATGAGTCCCGCGGTGCAGGACGACACCGCGATGCAGTGACGCACGTCGAGGTAGTCGGCCGCCTCCTGCTCGAAACGGCGCACGTACGGGCCGTTCGTGAGCACGCCGCTCTCGACGATCTCCCGCATGACCTTCGCGACGGCCCCGGCGTCGCGCACGCGTGGGCGGACGAGGGGCAGACCCTCGGGAAACGCCGGAGCGGTGGGGCTCGAAACCGGTCGAACATCGCTCATGGGGGGAGCCTCCTCGTTCGGGTTGAGCGCGGGCAGTGACTTTCCGTTCTTCAGTCGGTCTGCGGCGCGAGCGCTCGATGCGCCCAGAGCCATCGACCCGCGACCGCCCCGAGCAGCAGCGCAAGTCCGCCGGCGCCGGCCGCCACCGGGATCGGGGCGGTCGCCACCGCGATCCCGAGCAGGGCGGCGAGCGCCGCGGCGACCCACATCGTGATGGCCGCGCGCGCCCGGCCTCGACGTGCGCTGATGAGGTCGTAGGAATGCTTCCGGTCTCCGCCGGTGAGCGAACCCCTCGCGACCGCACGCCGCGCGAGGGTCATCACGACCTCGAACGCGAACACGCCGAGCACCACGACGGCCGCGGCGAGGTTGCGCCATCCGTCGCGGGACAACTCGCCCGCGAGGACCGCGAGCGTGAAGCCCACGGCGTACGCACCGCCGTTCCCCAGGAAGACCGACGCGGGCGGCCGGTTCCACCACAGGAACGCGAGCGTCCCGCCGGCGAGCGCGAGCCCGGTCACCTGAGCCTCGCGCAGGTCCGTGAGGCCGGCGACGGCCGCAAGCCCGAGCGCCGCGACGACGACGAGGCCACCCGCGAGGGCGTCCTGTCCGTCCATGACGTTCACGGCGTTCGCGCACAGGACCGCACCGACAACGAGCCCCGCGCCGCCGAGGACTCCGAGCGGCTCGAGCTCGACCCCGCCCGCGACGATGGCGATCGCGATGCAGCCGAGCAAGCCCACACGCAGCCACGCGGAGAGCGGCCGGACGTCGTCGACGGTGCCCAACGCGAGCGCCCCCCCGATGCCCCCGAGGACCGCGGCATGGGGGGCCGGAGCGAAGATCGCCACCGCGAGGATCGTCGATGCGACGACCGCGACCCCGCCCGTGAGCGGGATCGGGTGCGCGTGGATCTTCAGCGCTCCCGGCCGGTCGACGATGCCCGCCGTCGCGCCCGCCGCCCGGGCGAGCGGCACGAGGACGACGCCACAGGCCAGCGCCACTAGGAACGGCATCGGCTCACCCACACGTTGCTCACGTGCCCCCGGTGCACCTCGGTCGTGCCGGCGCGCCGGAACCCGACGCGCTCGTAGAAGCGGTTCGCAGCCGCGTTGTCGGCCGCCACCACGACCTTGACCTCCTCCACCCCCCGGGCGGCGAGGCCCGCGAAGAGCCGGGCGACGAGCTCCGTCGCCACGCCCGACCGGCGCGCCGCGTCGCTCACGGCGATCGACAGGAGCTCGGCGTCGGGCAGGCCCGACATGTTCTCCGGATAGGACGCCGTCTCGCGCATTCGTCGGAGCACGCCCCCGCGAAGCACGTGCGGGGCCGCTGCGACGACGGCGCGCACGCCGTGCCGAATCGCGAACCGCCGAAAGAAGCCGCCGACGGACGGGACGCCCGCGACGAAGCCCACGACGGTCCCGTCTCGCTCGGCGACCACGAGCACGGACTCCGCGTCGGTCGCGAGCGAGCGGTACAGCACCCCGAGGAACGCCGTGCCGAGACTCGTGAGGAACGCCTCGGGGAGCCCGTCGCGGTGCAATGCGGCGATCGCCCCCGCGTCCACCGCGGACGCGGCCCGAACCGTGTACGACCCCAACCGCGCGTCTTCGCTCATCCGGGTTCCGCCGTGATCGAAGGTTCGGCGGGCACTCGGTAACCCTTGCGGCGCAAAAGCTCCGCGGTGACTTGCAACACCGTCGAGGCGACCCGACGCTCGTCGAAGCGTTCCAGCGCCCGCGCTCGCGCCGCGCGACCCATCCGCGCCCGTTCCGCTGGATCGCTCAGCAGGCGCTCGATGGCGGCCGCGAGCGACGCCGGATCGCGCACCGGCACGAGGTGCCCTTCGACGCCCTCCCGCGCGACCTCGCGGCAGCCGCGGATGTCGGTGAGCACCATCGGGCGCGCCATCGCGGCGGCCTCGATCGCCGATCGCGGCATCCCCTCTCGCCACGACGGGAGCACGAACACGTCCATCGCGCCGAGGAGGTCGCGGATGTCCGTCCGCCACCCCGCGACGACGACGTCCTCGCGTGCGCGCTCGACCTCGGTCGGGTCGAGCGCGTCCCACTTGCCGGCGTCGATCTCACCCACGACGAGGAACTTCACGTCGGGCCGCGACCGGCGGATCGTCGCGGCCGCGGCGAACAGCTCCCGGAAGCCCTTCTCGAGCACCATGCGACCGACCGTGCCCACGACCGGCCCGTCGATCGGCAGGCCGAGCTCTCGCCGGAGCTCCCGAACCCGGTCCCTCGGAACGAGCGCGGGGTCGAAGAACCCGACGTCGATGCCGTTGCCCAGATGGCGCGCCTTCGGCGGCCGCGCGATGCGCAGGCGCTGCGACCACGCGAGGTCCTCCTCGCTCTGGTACAGCTCGACGTCGCTGCAGCGCGCGGCCGCCCATTCCAGCGACATCACGGGCAACCGGCGACGCAGCCGATCCTCCGGCATCGCGTAGAACCCGTGGACCGTGTTCAGCACCGCGGGCGCCCGCGCGACCCGCGCCGCGACGCGCGCCATGATCCCCGGCTTCGGGTTGTGCGCGTGCACGACGTCGAAGCGCTCGCGTCGGAAGATGCCGATCAGCTCGCGGAACGCGCCGACGTCGGCGCGAAGATCCCACGCGCGCGTGGCCTTCGTCCACGGTACGAACCGAATGCCCTCGGCCGTGAGGTCGTCGGTCCAGGGCCCCGGGGCGCTGATCGCCGAGACCTCGTAGCCCGCGTCGCGCAGCGCGCGGAGCTGCGGGAGAAGCAGGAATCGATGGGTGACGTCCGTGGTCGCGACGTGCGCGACTCGCGGGCGACCTCCTGCCGGCCGGCTCACGGGCGGCGCCCCCAGGGGCCCCGGCGGGCGAGCCGGTACGCCATCGCCTCGCCGTCGAGCATGCCCGCGGCCTTCGCCCGGAACAACGGGCCGGTGTCGCTCCGCAGCACCGGCGTGCGGCCGAGGCGGAGCGGATCGATCCTTCCGCGGCGGTTCGTTCGCCACGCGGGCAGGGCGGCCGAGTCGAACAGCCGGGCGGCCACGCGTTCCGCGGCGGGCGACGATACGGCCCACGGATAGGCGAAGTGCCGACACGCCGTGCCGAGCCGATCCTCGATGAGCTCCTTGGACCGGCGCATCTCGTCGTCCGCGACGGCCTCATCGGCCTTGGAGAGGTCGACGTGCCCGTGCGTGTGGGAACCGACCGAGACGAGGCCGGTCGCGATCGCGTCCCGAAGGTCGCCCCAGCCGAGCCGGTCGCCGCCGTTCGATCGGCGCTCATCGACGAGTCCGGTGGCGAGGTACAGCGTCGCCGGAATCCGGTGGCGCTCGAGGAGCGGCATCACGGTGTCCGCGAAGTCCCGATATCCGTCGTCGAACGTCACGACGACGCCACCCGCTCCCTCCGCGAGCGCGTCCTCGAGCGGCCGCACCACGCCGGTCGACGCAAGCCACGCCAGCTGCCGCTCGAACTCGTCCCCGAGCACGTCGATCTCCGCGGGCTGGGCCCCGACGGTGTGGTACAGCAGGACGACGAGGTCTCCCCGGCGACGCCGCAGCAGGAGGCCCGCCGGAAGCACGGCGGCCTTGATCGACTTGCGAAGGATCGCGGTGGCGTCCGGCATCAGGCGGCGCGCCCGAAGACGCCCTTGAGAGGCCGGCGCGCCCCGTCGGGCTCGACCTGGCGACCCATCCGGCCGGTCCAGCCGTCGCGCACCGCCCGGAGGCTCAGCCCGAGGTGGCGCGCCGCGTCGCGGGGATGCACGAACAGGTTCGCGAACGGCTTCGCGAGGCTCGGCACGAACGTCACGCGCACGGCCGTCCACGTATGGTCGAACCTGCGCAGGATGAAGATGAGGTTGCGCGTGGTGTAGTAGCGGCGCCAGTTCAGCTCCGCGAGGCCCCGGTCCGGGCGCAGCACCCGGTTCAGCCGGCCGGTCGCCGTCCGGCTCGCGAGCCACATCTCGCCGTGGCCGTACAGCGTGTACCCCGCGCGCCACAGCCGCAGGCCGAACTCGAGCTCCGAGAGCCCGAAGAAGATCTCGTCGCAGAAGGGGCCCACCGCGCGCACGGCCGCGACGCGGAAGCAGGGCAGGCAGTTGCCGGCGACGTGATCGACGGGCACGGCCCCCACGAGCTCGGCGTCCGGCACGCGCCGCATGCGCCCGCGTCGCCAGTCGAACCACCCGCCGGAGATGCCGACGGCCGCCGTGCGCGGATCTCGCGCCGTGCATTCCTCCGCGAGGCGCTCCAGCCGCTCGAGCGCATCGTCGAAGCGGGGCGGGTCGTCGTCGTCGACGATCACGATCCAGTCGTCGTCGCCGGCGAACTCCAGCACGCGCCGCATGCCGGCCGCGACCCCGCCCGCGAACCCCATGTTCTCGGCCATGCCCAGGTACTCGACGTCGGCACCGAGCCCGCGCACGATCGCTTCGGTCTCCGCGCTGCCCTCGTTGTCGACGACCACGACGTGGTCGGGCGGGCGGGTCTGCCGCCGGATCCGCTCGACCGCGTCGGCGATGAGGTGCTGTCGCCGGTACGTCGGAAGGACCCCGATCAGCTTCGATCCCACTCGTGCTCCCTTCGGTCGGGTCTCGACCCGATTCCCGCGCCGGCGATCGCCGCCGTCATCAGCGCGACCGCCGGCTCGTGCAGAACGTAGTCCACGACCGCGTGCAGGCCGGTCATCGCCACCGCGGACGCCGCGACGAGCGCCCATCGACTCACCGGGTTCCGTCCCAACAGCCGGAGCGTCCACGCGAAGATCGCCACCACCGCAATGGCCCCCGGGATCCCGAGCTCGGCGGCGGCCTGCAGGTACTCGTTGTGCGCCCGCGCCGTGTCGGCGTCGCGTCGCGCGACCGGACTCACGTCGGCGAACCCGCCCGGGCCGACCCCGAACACGGGATGGTCCGCAGCGATCGCGATCGCGTCGTGCCAGAGGGCCGTCCGGCGTTCGATCGGCCCGCTCGCACCACGCCCGGCGGCGGCGCCCGCGACCGCGCTCGCGGCGATCGCGAGGACGAGCAGCGCACCGAACGCGGGCACGACGCGTCGTGCCTGCCCTCGCCGTCCGGCCGCCAGCGCGAGCAGCGGCAGCAGGAGCAGCGCGGCGGCCGCCCACGACCGCGCCTCGAACGGCACCAGGGCGAACACGAGCGCAGCGACGACCCCCACGATGGTCGCCCGGGGCCCGCCGGTGACGGCGAGCATGAGGCCGGCCGCGGCCGCGAGCGCGAAGAACGACGCCCGCGCGTTCACGTAGCCGAAGGGCCCGGCGAGCGGGTGCGCGCTGAACGTTCCTTCGACGTCGACGAGCGCGATCACGGCTGCCACGGCCACGGCAAGGCCGGCCACCATGGCCGGCCGGTAGGACGCAAGGATCGCAGCCACCGCGACGGTTGCGGCACATCCGGCGAGCAGGAGCACCGTTGGCCACGGCGACCCGCCCGAAGCGATTGCGGCCACGAACGTCCACGCGATCGCGGCCGCGAACGGCGCCGCGATCGCCAGGACGAGTCCTCGCGTCGATTCGCCGATCTTCGTCGGCCGGTGGCGGATCACGCGACCGGTTCGGGAAGCGGAACCTTCTCGGTCTCCGGCGCGATCTCGGCGCCCCTCGCCCGTCGGCGCGACCGTCGCCACTTGGCCACGGCGCCGGGCGGCACGCACAGCAACACGAGGTAGGCGGGGAAGATCAGCGTGCGCTGCCGCGTGAGGATGCCGAAGTTGCCCACCGCCGTGAGCGCGACGATCGACACCCCGGCGTACGCGATCATCACGATGAGGTACGGCATGCGCCGCAGGCTCTTCAGGGCGGCGATGAGCCATCGGAACCGCCAGATCGTGAGGGCGAGCAGGAACGCGCCCTCCACGGCGGAACCCAGCATCTCGAGGGTGCCCGCCTCCGTGATGAACGGCCGGAAGAGCACGGTGATCGTCCCGAGCACCAGGCCGTCGGGCGTCGTCGCCGAGTACGTCGTGAACGAGGAACCGCCCTTCGAGGTTGCGTCGCTCGCCTCCTCGAGCACCGTCGTGAGGCCCTTGTCGGACGCGATCCCCTTGCCCGCCAGGAACTTCTCGGTGAAGCCGATGATGGCGATCGCGACCACCGCGAGGATCACCAGCGTAGCGAGCTTCGCGAGCGGGCCGTGCTGCCGCGTGCGCCCCGACGAGCGCTTGATCGCGTACGCCACGACGAGGCCGATGGCCATCCCGGCGGCGGTGTGCGGTCGCACCATCGCGGCCGCGGCGAGCCCGAGCGCCAGCGGGAAAGCGGCGCGCCGGATCGGACCGGTGAGCGCGAGGGCCGCCCCGAACGCCGCGATCCCCAGCGCGAACATCAGCCAGGCGTCCTTCCCGATGCTCGAGGGCCAGTACAGGATCGAGGGAAGGAAGAAGACCAGCCAGGCGTAGTTCCGTCGGTTCCCCTCGGGCACCGCGACGACGAACGCACGGTAGAAGTAGAACGTGCCGATGAACGCGAGCCAGGAGTAGACGAGGAAGCCGCCCATGAGCGTGGGGCGGATGATCGTGTAGAGGATCCCGGTCGCGAGGTTGATGAAGTCGGTGGTGTAGATCGACTTCAGGCCCGGGTCGAAGTTGCCGTGCAGGAAGAGGGTCGAGATGCGAACGCCCTCGAGATGGTAGCTGCGCGCGTCGGCGCCCTTGTAGACGTCGATCGTGATGTAGTACCGGATCGCCGTCCCGATGAAGAGCTTCACGGCGAGCGCGAGGAACAACAGCCAGAAGAGCCTCGAGTCGTTCTCCCGGCGCGCCTGCCGCGAGAGCATCGGCAGCGTGATCGCGAAGAGGATCGGGCCGATGAGCACCGCGCCCCACGTGTCGTACGACGTGCGATCCATCACGACGACGAGCGTCGCGATCCACAGCACGGCCACCGCGATCCCGGTGGCCATGATGGCCCCCGTGGAGATGCGGTTCTCGGCGGAGCTCACTCAGAACACCTCCACGTCGCCCAGCCCGAGCGACCACGAGGACAGGGCCTCAGGAGAGGGCTCGATGCCCTCCCGAAGCGGGTTGACCACCAGCGTCATGCCACGCGGAGCCGTGACCGCGCGGCGCCGCAGGAGCGACCCGGACTCCGGGGCACCCGCCGGGGGCGAGAGCGCGAGGTGATCCGCCTTCGACGCCCGCCCGACCCGCGCGAGCAGGGATCCGATGGTGCGCTCCTCGCCGGGTCGCACCATGAGCTCGGCAACCGTCGCCTCGCGCAGGGCGCCGCGCGAGCGCGCGCGGAAGATCGCGAATCCGCGCAGCCCGCCGCCGGCCGCGTCCAGCACGACGTGGTACCCGAGCTCGGGAGCGTCGGCGTAGCGCCAACGCAGGTAGTCGGCGTCGACGGGTGTCGCGAGCCTCCCCGCCGGCACGCGGCGGGCTCCCAGCAGGGCTTCGAGGCCGAGGCCCTCACGAAGCAGCGCCGCCGCTGGGTCTGCCCCGGTCACGTCACCCATCGGGGTCGCCGTCTCGGCACCCGAGAGCGCGCCGCGCGCGCCCCGGCCGAATCGCACCGGGTGACGCACGCGGATTCGCACCGGGAAACGGCCTACCGGCTTCCACCCCATCTTGAGGTAGCCGGGCAGGCTCTTGCCGTTGGGGGTGTTGAACACCAGGTCGACTCCCTCGGCCCGCAACAGCTCGAGCGCCTCGAGGGTCAGCCGGGAGAAGATGCCCTTGCCCTGGTGCGCGGGATGCGTGGCCGTGTCGACCGCACGCACGGCGGACAGCCGGCGCCCGTCGACCACGAACGCCCAACGCATGAACGCGCGGAGTCCGACGATCGCGTCGTCGGCCTCGGCCACCAGCATCAGCGAGCGGCCGAAGACGTTGTCGACGTGCTTCCAGCGGAAGAATGCCGCCGTGCGCCTGCCGGTCGGACCGCCTCCGAGCGAGGCCTGGAGCAGCTCCAGCACGGCGGGCTCGTCCTCGTCGCGGTAGGACCGGACGAGGACGCTCGTGGACTCGGCGCTTGCGTGACTCACGTGAGGCTTCCGTAGATCTCTTCGGTGCGCGCCATCGTCGTCCGGATGTCGAAGTCGGCGGCGCGCTCGCGAGCCGCGCGGCCGATGGCCGCGCGGCGTTCGTCGTCCCGGAGCAGGTCGCCGATCGCGTTCGCGAGGGCGCTCGCGTCGGCGGTCGGCACGAGCAGGCCGTTCTCCTGATCGGCCACGACCTCCGGGAACCCTCCCGCGCGCGTCACGACCGCCGGGCATCCCAGCCCCATGACCTCCAGGAGCGCGATCGAGAGGCCCTCGTAAATGGACGAGGCCGCGTACACGTCGAAGCACGTCGCGAGGCGAATCGCGTCCTCCCGGAAACCCGTCAGCAGCACGCGATCGGCGAGGCCGGCCTCCTGAACCGAGCGACGCACCTCGGACTCGAGCGGCCCCTGACCGATCAACACGAACCGGGTCTCGGGGAACTCCTCCAGGACCGAGGCAGCCGCCTCGAGCAGGTAGCGATGCCCCTTGGCGGGCTTGAAGTTCGCGATCGTCCCGACGACGGGAGCCTCGGCGGGGATCCCGAGCTCCTCACGGACCCCGTCGAGCTCCGCGCGCCGAAGCGTCTCCTGCAGGTCGATGCCTTGATACAGGGTCTCGAGCGGCGGCATCCGCCGGCCCCGCAGCGGCTTCGGGTAGCGGATCGAACCGAGCACGCGAGCCGATACCGCGATGGCGAAGTCGTTGCGGGGGAACGTGATCGCGTTCGCCCAGTACGTGGCTCGGTGGTACTGCTCCCAGACGTTGTGCTCGGTCGAGATGAGCGCGGGCCCGCGGCGGAGCGCCTCGCGCGCCACGGCCCCGACGGCCGGCGAGTGCGTGTGCACCACGTCGAACTCGCGCTCGCGAACGAAGCCGCGGAGCCGGGGAATCCACCCGGGGCCGCGCGCGCCTCGGAGGCACGTCGCGGGGACGCCCGCCTCGGCCAGCTCGGGCACGAGCGCATCCTTCCACGGCAACAGGTACGCGACCTCGTACTCGAACCGCGACCGATCGCGATGCAGTGCGGAGTTCACGAGGAGCTGTTCGGCGCCACCGCGACCGAGGCCCTTGATGAGCCACAGGATTCGCTTCACGATCCGATGCCTCCCGAGCGCTCGAGCGAGCGATACACGTTCGCGTAACCCTCCACGACCGCGCCGAGATCGAACAGGCCCACGCACCGAGTCGACGCCGCCGCACCGAGCCGGGAGCGCAACGCCTCGTCCTCGAACAGCTCGGCGAGCGCTGCGGCGAGGCCCTCGACGTCACCGGGCGGCACCAGGAACCCGGTTTCCCCGTGGACCACGACTTCCGAGATCCCCGCGAGGTCGTATGCCACCGAAGGCAGTCGCGCCATCCCGGCTTCGATCAAACACCCCGGCATGCCCTCGAGGGAGCTCGCGAGCAGCACCGCGTCGCTTGCGGCCAGGAGATCCGGGACGTCCGAGCGATTGCCGAGCACGAACACGCGTCCGGCAAGCCCGCGGGCCCGCACCTCCTCCTCGACCTCGGACCGCAGCGGCCCGTCGCCGGCGATCAGGTACCTCGCGCGGTCGTCGCGGGCGGCGACGCGCGCCGCGACCTCGAGGTGCGCCGACGGGTTCTTCTCCCACTTCAGCGCGATCAGCGACAGGAAGACGTGCGCGTCGTCGGCGATGCCGAGCTCTCGGCGGATGCGTCCGCCCGCCCGCGATCGGAACCTCGCCGGGTCGGCGCCGCCGGGGATGGTGACGACGAGCTCGTCGGGCACCTGGAACAGGTCGGTGGTCTCTTGTCGCACGTAGTCGGCCACGGCGACGATGCGGTCGGCGCGGCGCATCAGCCAGCCGTGGGCGGCGCGCGTGAGCCCCTTGCGCGCCGCCACCGGTACCTCCGTGATGCGACGGTAGACGACCGGCACGCCCGTACCCAGGGTGGCCGCGAGCGCATACTTGTAGGCCTCGCCTCCGTGCGCCTGCACGAGTGTCGGGCGGAACGTGCGCAGCTCCCGGCGCAGCCGCATCGCGGCGCGGGGGTCGATGCGCAGTCCCGGCAGGGAGCGGCGCCGTGCGCCGAGCTGCTGGACCGGGGCACGGAAGCTCAGGCTCACGGGATAGTCGTCCCGCACGATGCCCAGGCGCTGCGTGGCGCCCATCGCCGCGAGCCGCTCGATGAGGTCCGCGGCGAAGATCTCGGCCCCGCGCCGCTGGCCCGTCGCGACCACGTGATAGACCCGCAGCCCCGGGAGCTCCGCCTTGGCTTCGTGCCCGTCGATCCGCACTAGGCTCCTCCGATCATCGCGGCCACGGGTGCGACGAGGCCGCGATACAGCTCCACCATCCTCGCGGTGCTCCGCATGAGCGTGTAGCGCTCGAGGAACCTCGCCCGCCCGCGCTCGGCGAGTCCGGCGCGCAGGCCGTCGTCGCCGAGCAGCCGCTCGATCGCGACGCCCAGCTCGGCCGGTGAGGCCGTGGGTACCAGCAGCCCGCACGCGCCGCCGTCGAGGACCTCGCGGATGGCCGGTACGTCCGAGGCCACGATCGGCAGCGCAAGCGCCATCGCTTCGAGCAGCGAGCCGCCCAGCCCCTCGTACAGGGACGGGAACGCGAACACGTCGGCGGCGGCGAGCAGGTCGGGCACGTCGTCCCGATGCCCGAGAAGGCGCACGCGCGCCGGATCCAGCCCGGCGAGCAGCCGCTCCAACTCGGCCGACGCATTGCCCTTGCGGCCCGCGACGAGCAGGACGACGTTCGGCCGCCGCTCGAGCAGCCCGGGCATCGCCTCGAGCAGATAGCGATGGCCCTTCTGATACTCCTGCCGGCCCACGGCGAGGATCACCTCGTCGTCGGGGGTCAGTCCCAGACTCCCGCGGACCTTCGCGCGCCGGCCGGCCCCGGGCTCTCCCAGTCGCTCGGGGTCGCGTCCGCGCTCGATCACGGTGATGCGCTCGGGTCGCAGACCGAGGGTCTCGACCGCCCAGTCACGCACGGCGTGAGTGATCGCGTGGAAGTGGTCGGTGAGGTGCCGCGCCGTGAAGGCGTCGATCCTCTGCGCGGCCACCACCTTCGGCCGCCGCACGTTGGGATCGAGCGCCCTCCCTGCGCCCCACGGCGTGTTCACGAGGCTCGACACGACGACCGCGCCGGTGCCGGCCGCCGCGAGCCTGCCGGAGACGTTCGCCTCGAAGATCGTCGTGTGCACGACGTCGGGGCGCTCGCGACGGATCAGCTTTCGGATCTCGAGCGCACGGGAGAGGGTCCGGCGCGCCCGCAGGAACCGCACGTCGAAGCCCCGTTCGAGCACCGCGCGCTCCATCCCCTCGTTGCGCCGGTACAGGCACGCGACGATCGGTGTGATGCCGGCCTCGGCGAGCCCGGGAAGCAACTCCGCGAGGGACCGCTCGGCACCGCCGGTACCCAGGCCGTTGTGGACGAACAGCACCTTCACCGGCGCGTCCTCACGCGGACTCGGACCGGCTCTCGCGTTCCTGCTCCTCGACGTCCCGCGGCCAGAGCGGCTCGGACAGGCCGAGCCAGGCCTCGAGCCGGGACAGGTCGTCCCAGAGCGGACGCAGGAGGTCCGGCGGGATCGACGAGTCGGACTCGTCGAGGACGCCCCGGAACGTCTCGCCGCCGCGCGTGAAGACCCGCTTCCCGGCCTTGCGGATGGGTGTGGGCAGCTTCGCCGCGCGAGCGAACGTGAACACGCCGTGCTCGCGCATCCACAGGAGGGTCTTCGTCCACTGGGTCTTCTCGGCGGTCACGTTGTGCGCCGTGCCGGGAGCCTCGTGCTCGGGCAGACCGAGGAACCGCTGCGCCTCGAACCAGGCCGGGTTCGGCGAGCTCACGAGGTCGTCGAACCGAAGCACGAGGATCCGCTCGCGCGGGAACAGACGCGCGTACGGCTCGAGCCTCGCGTGATACAGGCTGTGCCCGAGGTAGGTGTTGCCGGGCTCCGACAGGCATTCGATCAGCGACCGCGTCTCGCGATGGCGTTGGGCCTCGTGCCGGTAGTGCGAACGCAGCCGTGCGATCGGCTCGCGCACGATGTAGATGAGCTTCGCGTTCGGGATCGCCTCGGCCATCCGCTCTGCGGCGACGTCGCCGTATTGGGGGCTCGTGTAGATCACCGAGGCCTCACCGGCGAGCTGGTCTTCGGCGGCGTCCGAGAACTGACCCCGATACCATTCGAGCCCGCGCTCCCAGGACTTGGGCACGGCGAAGTAGTTGGTCTCCTTCGGCCACGCCATGTGGACGTCGGGCCGCGCTCGGAGCCACTGATAGAGCGTGGACGTCGCGGACTTCATCGCGCCGATGATCACGAAGTCGGGCAGCCGCTCTTCGCTCATGCGTGGCTGCCGTTCCTCGACCCCGCCCACGTCCCGCCGAACTCCACCGGTCCGAGCGCCTCGCCGAGCCCGTCGTTGCGCTCGACGACGACCGGACGGTCGAGGCGCCAGTGATCGCGCACCTGCCCGTCCGCGGTGATGATCGAGACCACGGGGAAGTAGATCCCCGTGCGAAGCGGCAGCGGCATCGCGCACGTGACCTGGCCACCTTCGATCTCGACCGGGAGGTTCGGCGACACGGCGCCGCCGAGCTCGCGTCCGGTCTCGTCGATGAAGCCGACCCGGAAGACGGCGCTGGTGAGCTCGCCGCTCCCCTCGTACGCGATCTGCACGTCGACCGACTCGGCGTCGAGCGCGTCCTGGTCGACGTGCACGCTCAGGAGCCTCGCCCCGCCGATGCCCCAGCGGTTCTTCGACCCGGCGGCCTTCACGAGCTTCTTCGCGCCGCCCGACTTGAGGCCCTCCTCACGGTGCTCCATCGCCTTGCCGTACTCGGTGAGGAGCTCCGGCGTCGGTCCCTGCGTCACGACCTTGCCGTGATCGAGCCACACCGCGTGCTCGGTCATGCTGCGGACCAGGCCGAGGTTGTGCGACACGAACACGAGCGAGCCGCCACGCTTTCGGTAGTCCGCGAGCCATGCCGCGCACTTGCGCTGGAACTGTGCGTCGCCGACCGCGAGGACCTCGTCGATCAGCAGCACGTCCGCCTCGAGCGCGGCCACCGTCGCGAAGGCGATCCGCGTGACCATCCCGGCCGAGTACCGCTTGAGCGGGGTGTCGGCGAGGTCGGGGATCTCGGCGAACTCGACGATCCGTTCGATGTACGCGTCCATCGCGTGCGTGTTGAAGCCCTGCATGGCGCCGAACAGGTACGCGTTCTCGGTGCCCGTGAGCTCCGGGTGCAGGCCGACGCCGACGTCGATGAGGGCGGCCACGCGACCGTTCACCTTCACCGACCCATTCGTCGGCGCCGTGACGCCGGCCACGACCTTGAGAAACGTGGTCTTGCCGGCCCCGTTGTGACCCACGATCCCGAGCGACGAGCCCTTCTCCAGCGAGAGCGTGACGTCCTCGAGCGCATTGAACGTGTCCTTCGTCCACCACTTCGGGAGCAGCTTCGCGAAGAAGCGATCGAGGGGCGGCGGCGTCATCTCGCGGACGCGCGCGCGCCCGATCCCGATCCGATACCGCTTCGTGACGTTGTTGGTGACCAGGGCGTCCATGTCAGATCACATCCGCGAAGCGGTCTTCGACCGCGCCGAAATACCAGGTGCCGACGATGAGAAGCGCCAGCGCCGCCACGACCGAGGGCGTGAGCAGGGACCAGTCCAACGGCTTCCCGTACACGAGGATGTTCCGGAAGTTCTCGATGACCCCCGTCATGGGATTCGCCAGGAAGTACGGGCGCAGACTGTGAGAGACGATCGAGAGCGGATACATCACCGGTGTCAGGAACAGCCAGAGCTGCATGAGGATCGGGACGGCGAGGCGGATGTCCCGGGCGAACGTGTTCAGCGCGCTGCCCAGCAGGATGATGCCGGTCGCGAGCACCATCTCGATCCCGAGCAGGAGAGGGAATTGCAACGCCGTCAAGGGGATTCCGACCCGCGTGACCAGCACGTAGGCGACGAAGATCCCCGCGGTCAGCGCGAGGTCGATCAGCGCGGTGCCCATGAAGCTGATCGGCAGCACGGCGCGGGGAAACGAGAACCGCGTGACGAGCTGGATCGAGCCGACGACCGACGGGACCCCCGAGCTCACGGCCGAGGTGAAGAACGTCCACGGAGCCAGGCCCGCGAGCGCGAACAGCGGATAGGAGACGTTCGTTCCCGACTCCACGCCGATCACCTTGTGGAACACGAGCGTTGCCACGAGCAGGCTCGCGATCGGGGGGAAGATCGCCCACGCGAACCCCACGAGGGATTGCCGGTATCGCAGCTGATACTGCCGTTTCACCATCGTCATGGTGAGGGATCGATATCGCCAGAGCTGCCGAAACACTCCTTCTCCTTCCGGTTCAACGGGCCGTGTGCTTCGTGGTCAATCGGTTGCCGCGCAAGATCCGATGGCGCATCCACCGCAGTGGGATCCGCCATCGGCTCACGTACGAGACGCGCCCGCCCGCGCGCGCCGCCATGAACTCCCGGTTCGGCATGACGAGGCTCCGCACGTACGCGGACTTGTTGCGGAGGCCCGGCACGGCTCGAAGCATCGCGAGCGGTACGCCGCCCACGCCTCGCGAGGCTTGGTAGCTCGCGAGCGCTCGGCGCTCGCGAGCGGTCGCGCGCAGGTCGTCGGCGGTGAGCGGCCGCTCGAGCGTCACGCCCAGGTGCCGCTCCGCCACGGCGAACGCGTCCCCCACCACCGCCGCCAGGTGCCACCGGCGGGTGAGATCCGCGAGCCGCGCGCGATCGACCTCGCCGGCGAGCGCCACCTGCGCCACGTCGCGCACCGGCATCGGCAGCGGCTCGGCCCGACCGAGTGAGGCGTGCACGGCCGCGTGCAGCAGGAGCGCCGTGTCGTTCAGACGCAAGAACATCCGGCCGCCCAGGCGCAGCTCCCACACCTCGTCGAACAGCTCCTCGGGACGGATCCACACGCCGAACGGCCCGAGCGCGAGGGCGCGATGCAGGTCGATCTGGAGCCCGCCGGGCCCGGTGTGGGTCGCAGCCTTGCCGAACCTCTCGTCGAAGCCCGCGACGGGCTCGGGCAGCCCGCGGCGGAACCCGAGGCCCGCAAGAACCGAGCACGCCGCGCGCCAGTCGGGCGTCCGCACGAGGAGGTCGAGGTCGCCGAACGGCCGCCAGGACGGATCGGGGTACAGCGCGTGCGCGAGCGCAGGCCCCTTCAGCACCACGAACGGGATCTGGCGGTCTCCGAACGCGTCGCCGACGCGAAGCAGCAGGCGCTCGAGCGACAGCGCGTGCAGCATCTGTGCGCGGTGCCGCTCGACGAGCTCCGCCGTCGCGTCGCGCGAGATCCGGAGCGCTCCTCCCTGGGCGGCCGCAAGCGCAAGCCCGGTGAGCGACCGCAGCTCGAGGAGGAAGCCCACCACGGTCCACCGCTCGTCGGTGAGCTCGAGTGGCTGCTCGACGGCGCCCGGGAGCCCGAACGACGCGATCCGCCGTTCGACGGCGCGAAGCGCTTCGAGCTCAGACACCGTCGTCGGGCTCGACGAGCCCCCGTTCGACCAGCTGCTCGACGATCGAGGCGACGTCGTCGTCGATCGTCGATCCCTTCCCTTCGAAGATCTCCGCGAGCTCACCGGCGACCGACTCCACGCTCGCCGGCTCACCGAGCAGCTCCCACACGGCGGCGCCGGTGGGCGAGAGTCGCTCGAACCCGTCGCCGTCGGGACGCGCGAGGACCGCGCCGTCCCCCGTGCGTCGCCACAGGACCTGCTCATTGCGGCGGTAGCGCTCGCGGTCCGGCATCGCCCTTAGAGCCTGACGACGTTCGCGTGATGCTCCGGACCGAACGCGTTGCGCGCGTCGAAGATCAGCCGGGCGTGCGCGGCCACCCACTCGAGGTCGTAGGACGAGTGAGGCGTGAGGAGCGCCACGCAGTCGGCGGCCTCGATCGCGCGATGCGAGAGGTCGGTACACGCGAGGCCGCCGCCGTTGAACTCGACCGCCTGGATGTAGTGGTCGTGGTACGCGAGCCTCGCGCCGCGACGGTGCAGCGCCGACATCACCTTCAGCGCCGGCGACTCCCGCATGTCCCCCACGTCGGGCTTGTACGTCACGCCGAGCACGAGGATGTCCGCGCCTTTCACCGCCTTGCCCACGTCGTTGAGTGCGTCGCCGATGCGCGACGCCACGTACGCGGGCATCTGTGCGTTCACGTCCTGCGCCTGTTCCAGGATCCGGAACTGGTGGCCGGCGTCGCGCCGGACCTGCCACGCGAGGTAGGCCGGGTCGAGGGGGATGCAATGCCCGCCCACGCCGGGTCCGGGCGTGAACGGCATGTAGCCGAACGGTTTCGTGGCCGCGGCCTCGATGACCTCCCAGACGTCGGTGTCCGTCTCGTTGCAGAGCACCGCCATCTCGTTCACGAGGGCGATGTTCACGTGGCGAAACGTGTTCTCCAGCAGCTTCGCGAGCTCGGCCGCGCGACAGGACGACAGCGCGATCACCTTGTCGACGAGCTGCTCGTAGAAGACCGTCACCATGCCCGCGGCCTCGGGCGACGCGCCCCCGACGATCTTCGGTGTGTTCCGCAGGTGCCACTGCGCGTTGCCCGGGTCGATCCGCTCGGGCGAGTACGCGAGCAGGAAGTCCCGCCCGGCGACGAGCCCCGATTCCTCCAGGATCGGCCGCACGAGGTCGTCGGTGGTCCCCGGGTACGTCGTGGATTCCAGGACCACGAGCGTCCCGGAGGTGAGCGTCGCGGCGACGCCGCGGCACGCGTCTTCCACGTGCGACAGGTCGGGCGCGTGGTCTCGGACCGGGGTCGGCACGCAGATCAGGACGACGTCGCAGCCGCGCAGCGGCTCCATCGACGTCGAGAACGCCATCCTCCCCGTCGCCATCCCGTCGGCGACGAGGTCCACCGACACGCCGGGTACCTCCGCGGTCCCCTGCTGCAGCCCCTCGACGAGCGGCGCGTCGACGTCGACCCCGATCACCGAGAAGCCCTCGGCCGCGGCGACGCTCGCGAGGGTAAGCCCCACGTACCCCTGACCGACCACGCCGATCGTGGCCTTGCGGGAGATGATCTTCCGGCGAAGCGATGCCGTCTCTTTCATCGTGTCCTTCTTTTCGTCGGACCCCCGCGAGGGGTCATGTGCTCGATGCCGACCGTCGCCGAGACGTGCCCATCCACGCCGGGCCGTCGAGCGACTTGCGTCCCCGGCGAGCCACGCGCCGGACCGCGAGCCCGGCGCGTGCGCGCGCCGCCAACGCGGTCGCGCGAACCCCGGGTCGCTCGGTCGCCCGCTCGTACCCGAGGTCGGTCAGCAGGTCCCCGGCAAGCGCCTCGAAGAGCGCGACGTCGGCCGAGTTCATCTGGGTGCGCCAGTCGCGCAGCCCGCTCGTGGGGGGGAGCGAGACGTTCTGGTGGTGCTCGGCGTGGCTCAGCCCGTCGAGCCCCGACGGCCGCTCGAAGTACCGCAGCATCTGAGGGTCGAACGGAAGGTCGATGTGGTCGCAGACGCGCCGCATCGTGGAATCGACGTCGGCGACGAGGTCCTCGTACCGCACCTCCAGGTACCGACCGGGCTGGAGCGCGTTCCCCGCGGTTCGGCCGGCTCGAACGAACCGATCCCAGTAGATCGCCGCGTCCGTGAGCGTCGCGACGCCGAAGTCCGTGTCGAGGTAGGACAGCGCGACGTCGCGTCCGTCCCGGATCAAGTGGACGAACCGCGCCTCGGGGAACAGCTCTGCGAGCAGGCTCACGTGCAGCACGAAGCCCGGCGTCTTGTCGCCGTACCGCAGCTTGCCCCTGCTTCGCGCGTAGATCGCGAACGCCAGCCGCACACCCTCGGCGACGGTCGAGGGCGGACGCTCCGCGAACGCGGCGCGCACGTCCTCTTCGGGGAGCTCCCAGCGCCGGAACCCCCAGTGGCGAAGGAGGTCCTGCAAGAATGCCTCGACGGCGAACCCGTCGGCGCGCTCGAACTCTCGCCGGCGGGTTCCGAAGCTCACGGCGAAATGCGACTCGCCGGGGATCGCGAGGTCGGGGTGCGCGTCGAGGATCGCGCGCAGGAGCGTGGTTCCCGAACGGCCCCTCGCGACGATGAACGGAAACGGCCGGTCCATCAGCCGGCGTCGGCGCGGACCGCCTCGCCCCCCGGGCGTTCGTCCTTCGCGGGATCGAGCCAGTCGAAGATCATCCCTCGCAGCTCCTCTTGAAGCGCGAGCGTGTGGAAGCTGTGCACCTTGCCCGGTACGACCTTCACCTGCACGACGTCCGAGCCTCGCTCGAGGATCCTGCCGAGCCGCTCGTCCTGGTCGAGCACGAAGTCCTTGTAGTAGTCGTCTTCGGTGCCGTACACCAGCAGGATCGGGACCCGGCGGCGAATGAGCTGGATCAGATCTTCCTGGACGATGGGAGAGGTGACCCCGCCGGAGGTCTCCGCCGAAGCCTCGGCCTTCTCGCCGCGGCGCACCGCGCGGATCTTCTCCTTCGCAAACGCGAGGTAGACGCGCCGGAGCCGCCGGTCGAAGAATCCCTTCCACGTCTTCGGGCGGAGGGCCCGCTTCACGTACTGCCACAGGCTCCACTCGCGTGCAGCCCGCCGATGTGCGCGACTGTGCGCCCGCTCGTGATCACGGAGCGGGAGCGAGAACAGCACCAGCGAATGGAGCTCCGGCACGCTCTTCGCGGCCGCGAGCGCGTTGCGCGCGCCGCCGCACGCCCCGGAGAGCACGATCTGCTTCGCGCCGTGGTCCCTGAGGACGTCGACCGCCGCGAGCGTGTCCTGGAGGTGCGTGACCCCGAGCTCCACGCGGTCCACGATGCCGGTGCTGTCGCCGGCGCCGTGGTAGTCGAACCGGATCGTCGTGTGCCCCATGGCGGCAAGACGCCGGCAGATGTGCACCGACATGTCGTTGCGCCCGGACGAGAACGGCACCGCCCCGCCGCTCAGCGTAAGGAAGCCAATCCCCGTCGACTCCCCCACGGGGCGCGTGACGAGGCCGAACAACACCTCCCCGTCGGACTCGAAGTACACCGGTGTCTCCTGCTGCGTCGTCGCGTGTGGTGCATCGTTCATGCGGCATCCCCCTCCGCGCGCCTCGAGAACCAGTCCGCGGTGATCTGCAGCAAGCTCTGCACGTCGGTGCGGGACTCGATCGGGGTCCAGCCCTCCGCGTGCAGTCCCCAGAGCTCGACGCCCTGTACCGCCTGCAGGTCGACGGTGCACCCGCCGGCCCTCAGCGCGTCGGCGAGCGCCTGCCGGGACTTGTCGATGCCCTTGCGGAGGTTGAACTGTACGAGCAGCACGTCCGCGGTGTGGTCGCCGAGCTCGCCGAGGAGCGTCCGGTCCAATGCCGTCTCGAAGAGCGGCCGGCCCAGCGTGTAGCCGAGCAGGTCGGCGGCCCCGTTCGCGCGGAGGTCCGCAGCGAGGTCGTCGAACGTCGCCCCCTGGCGCTCGCCGCCGCTCACCTCGTGCATCATCCGGCTGCGGTTCATTTCGCGGAAGTAGGAGCGCGCGTCGGCCATCGGCTCCCACATCGCCACCGCGCGCGCGGCTCGGGCGCGCGTCGCGGCGGCCGCCACGAGCGACCCGAACCGTGTGCCGAGGAAGCTCACGTCGTCGACGCCCGCGGCCGCTACGAGCGCGTCGGCGGCCGTCATCGCGTCCTCCACCATGGAGTCGAACGACAGATCCGAGACGCTCCCGTCGCTATTGCCCGCACCCCGATAATGGAACCGCGTGACGGCAAACCCGCGCGCGGCGAGCGCGCGCGAGCCCACGACCTCGCGCCGATAGTTGGAGGCGAAGTCGCCGAGGATCGCGGGACACATGACGACCGCGCTTCCGCGCTGGCTCGCCGGTAGGTACTGGTACGCGTAGATCCGATCGGTGCCGGATCCGAGGAACCGGGCGGACTCGGTGACGCCCGAACGAGCGTCGAGGCGTGAGACCGCCGGGGTTTCGACGGCGTTGCGTTCGGTCATTCGACGGGATTCCTTCCGGGTCGGGAGATGGTCCGAACCGTGAGGTCGGACCGGGTCCTGTTAGCTACCGCTCGAAGGCGGCGCGCCGGGCGGAGGCGGCGGCATCGGCGGGAGGGCCGGCGCGGTGACCGCGCGCCGCCGACGCCCGAGGGCAAAGGCGGCCACCAGCCCCACGGCGAAGGCCGCGGCCGCGATCGCGAGGATCGGCAACATGGCGATGCCGGTCGACCGCGTCTCCGGACGCCGAGGCTCGGAGGGCCTCACCGGCGGCCGGCTGCCCGGGGGCGACGGGCCCCTGGTGGGCGGTGGCGTCACCGACGAGCTCGGGGCGTCGATGCCCAGTAGCTCGGAGCGGAGGAAGTCGAACACCGGCTGCGCGCGGCGTTCCGAGAGGCCGTGCGTGTCGCCCGGAATGATGAGGAGCTGGTGATCGACTCCCTCCTTCGTGAGCGCCGCGTCCATGTCGGTGGCCTGTTCGACCGGGACGAACTCCTCGCTGCTGTTCGTGAGCAGGATGGGGGGATCGGTGGGATCGACGTACTGGATCGGCGACGCCTCGCGCCCGGCCTTCTGGCAGTTGTCGGCGTTCGAGCATCCGAGGTACTCGAAGACCGCGTTCTGGATCCGCGGATCGTTGCTGGTCGCGAGCAAGGCCATGTCCTGCGGCCCCGAGATCGAGGCGGCCGCCGCGACGCGGGACCCGACGTCGAGCGGGCCCTTGCCGATCATCGCCGCCAGCGAGGCCAGCTGGCCGCCGGCCGAGCCACCGATCGCAGCGAGCCTCGAGGGATCGACCCCGAACTCGCGCGCGTTCGACCGCACCCAGGTGATCGCGGTGCGCACGTCGTTGATCGCCGCCGGGAACGGATAGCGCGGCGCAAGGCGGTAGTCGATCGAGAAGGCGACGAACCCGTTCTGCACGAGAGCGTCGCCGAGCCACTCGGCGTCCTCCTTCTTCCCGGAGTTCCACCCGCCCCCATGGATGATGATCACGCCGGGCAGGTTCCGTGCACCCGAGGGGACGTAGGCGTCGAGCTCCTGGTTCGGCCCGGTGCCGTAGCGGAGGCCGCGCTGGACGTCGAAGCCCGCCGCGCCGGCCGGCACGTGCCAAAGCGGTACGGCAAGACCCACGACACCCAGGAAGAGCGCCGTCGCGACGCGGACTCGAAGCCGGCGGAGGGATCGCCCTGTCATCGCGCCCCGAGCCGGTCGTAGACGATCTGCCGCAGCGTGCGCTGCATGTGCAGGCTCGCGAACCCGTGCACCTCGCCCGGAAGGACCTGCAGGTCGAGGTTGGGCGCCGATGTGATGACCGACCCGAGCGCGCCGTCCATGCCGGTCTTCACATCCTCGTAGTACTCGTCGGCGTCCCCGTACACGAGCAACGTCGGGACTCCTCGATCGGCGACGGCACGCAGCTCGTCGATCACCGACGAGGCCGTGTGCTCCACCTGGTCGGCCGTCGCGTCGGGACGCCTGGTCCCCTCCTTCGCCGCGCGGACTCGTTCGCGCGCGAACGCCCCGTAGGCTCGGCGGAGTCGGCGGTTGAAGATCCCCCGGATCGTTCGCGGGCGAAGAGCCCGCCGAACGTACTCCCACAGACCCCACTGCTGTGCGGCACGCTCGTGCGCGCGGTCCTTGCCGCGCTCGTACGTGCGCAAGGGCATGTCGAACAGGATCAGCGAGTGCAGGTCGGGCACCGACTGCGCGGCCCCCAGCGCGTTGC
This sequence comes from Actinomycetota bacterium, assembly GCA_036556805.1. Taxonomy (GTDB): domain Bacteria; phylum Actinomycetota; class UBA4738; order UBA4738; family HRBIN12; genus DATBIS01. The sequence goes on from DATBIS010000039.1 coordinate 43,893, forward strand.
GCGCCCCGCCGCACGAGCCGGCAACGACGATCCGGTCGGCGCCGTGGTCGCGAAGCACTTGCGCCGCCGCAACGACGTCGTCGACGTGGGTGCGGCCGAGGTCGACGCGCGAGACCAGGCCCGTGCTCTCCCCCGCGCCGTGGTAGTCGAACCGGAGGCACGTGTACCCCTTCGTCGCGAGCTCCCTGCACAGGTGCACCGAGTGACGGTTCCGGTTCGGCGAGATCGGGATGGCCCCGCCGCACAGGATCATGAACCCGATCCCGTTCGGTTCGCCCTTCGGGAGCGTGACGACGCCGAACAACGTGGCATCGCCCGCCGAGAAGTAGACCGGTCGCTCGTCGGTGGTCGTGGCGGTCAGGGTCGCGCTCATGCGGGCTCCGTGGCGGTCGCTCGCGCCGCGATCCATTCGGCGGTGTTGTGGATCAGGTCCTGGGCCTGGGGACGGGACTCGACGGCGGTCCAGCCCTCGGCGTTCATCCACCACGGTTCGCCGAGACTCACGGTGCGCGTCTCCACGTCGTGGCCGAGCGCGCGGAGCCGCTCGGCGAGCACGACGTAGCTCTTCCGAAGCTCCGGCCGCGTGCCGAGCTGCATGATCAGGAGCGTCACGGGGTCCGAGCCGAGCTCGGCGTCCAAGGTTCGGTTCGAGGAGCTGTCGAAGAGCGCGGGGTACAGGCTGAACCCGAGGATGTCGGCGACCTCGCCCCGCGCCAGCTGCTGGAGCATCTCGTCGTACGTGGAGCCTTTCCCTTCGCCGCGACTCGCGGTCTGGACGAGCCGGGCGCGGTTCGCCTCGCGGAAGTACCCGCCGGCCTCGAGCACGGGCTCCCACAGCACGACGGTCTTCGCGCCGTCCAGCCGGGCGGCCGCGGCCGCCACCAGTCCGGCGAACCTGGTCCCCAGAAAGGTCACGTCGCGGACACCCGTCCACGCTCGCAGCGCGTTCGCCGCATCGCGAGCATCCTCCACCAGCGAGTCGAACGAAACCGCGGCCTCGTCGCCGTCGCTGTTGCCGTTTCCTCGGTAGTGGAATCGCAGCACCGGTGTCCCGCGAGCCGCGAGCTCCCGGCCCAGCATCACCTCGTGCCGGTATCGACCGTAGAAGTCTGCGAGGATCGGCGAGCAGATCACGAGGCCCGACGTCGGCGACCCGTCGGGCTGATGCAGCGACCCGATCATCTTGTCCACGCCGGACCCGAAGAAGCGGACGGACTCGGTCGCGTTCGAGGATTCGTCGGTGCGGGTCGCGATGTGGTTCTCGACTGAGCTCATCCGCCCTCCTTCCAGCGTTCGACGATGGGGGCGATCCGGTTTCGATCCAAGGCAGCAGCGCGCGTTCGCGCATAGGCGGCGAACACGAACGGTGTGTGTGGGTGCTAGGAGGCGGTGCTCATCCTCGAACGGACGAGCCGCTCGATGTCGCCGACGGTGCGAAAGTTGTCGGACGTGATGTCCGCGTCGTCGACCTCGGTGTCGAACTCCTCCTCGATGAAGCCGACGAGCTGCGTGAGCGCGAGCGAGTCGAGGATGCCGTCCAGCAGCGGCGTGTCGTTCTCGAGTGACTTGGTCGTGTCACCGAGCAGTACCTCCTCGCGGATGTACGCACGGATGCGGTCGGCCACGTCGTCCATCGTTCCCATCCTTTCGTCCTGCGTCCTGGTCAGGCCCGCGATCAGGCTGCTTCCACCGGCTCGCCGAGCGCCACGATCGCATGCACCGCGGCGGATCGGCGCCTGAAGCATTGACGGCGCGAGATCCGAACCTCGGACGCGATCTCGTCGACGGGTAGCTGCCGCACGTACCAGAGGAACAGCAGCGATCGATCCCGGGGCTCCAGCGTCTGTACGCGACGGCAGAGCTCGGTTCGTTCGTCGAGGGTGTCGAGCAGCCCGCTCCGCAGTCCGTCGCTGTGCTCGTTGCCGCTCCGTCGCGCCCCTCCGACCTGCAGGACCGAGGAGCTCGAGGGCTGCCACCAGTCGGTGTAGGTCACGAGGGCCCGGATCACGGACTCATGTGTTTGGAGCACCAGAGTATCCCTCACTTTAGATCTTATGTGCCCGAACGATGACATGCCAGGGGGGGAAATCCCTTATGCGCCTCCGCCCTCTTCTCCGCCGGTGTCCGACGCGGGCTTCGCCGGCGCGACCTCGACGTGCGAGGCCATCGGCGTGTCGGCTCTCGGCGGGGTCGAGCCTGCCGCTACCGTCGCCTGCGGCGTCGGCTCGAAGTCCTCGTCGGGCTCGTTGCCGTTCGAGCGCTTGGCCGGCTTCGACGAGTAGTAGTACTTGTGGTAGCCCTTCGGCACCGAGATCTCGGCCGCCTGGTTCAGGGCAACCCCCACGCTCGTCGCGCCGAGGCGCTTGATGAGCTGGCTCGTGTGCTCGGCGAGCTTCGCGGACGTCTTCCCGGCCTCGGAAACGATCAGCACGGCGTCGACCTCGGGGATCATCGGCGCCACCTCGCTCGACACGAGGATCGGCGCGGTGTCCATGATCACGACGTCCGCGAGCTGACGACCCTCGGAGAGGACTCGACGCATCTGGTCCGAGCCGAGGAGGCTGGCCTTGCCTTCCAGCTTCCCCGACGTGACGATCGACACGTTGTCGATGCCGGTCCGCTCGACGCAGCCGTTCAGCACCTGCCCGTTCGTCGAGGCGAGCGCTTCGGTGAGGCCGGGGCCGTCCTCCATGTCGAACAGCTTGTGGATCGACGGACGACGCAGGTCGCAGGAGAGCACGATGACCTTCTGTCCGACGTCGCCGTAGACGGCGGCGAGGTTCGCAGCAACGGTCGACTTGCCCTCGGACGGCCCCGCACTCGTGACGAGGATCACGATCGGCTTCCTGTCGGCCTTCGGGTCGGACGAACCGTGACCGTTGTCACCGTTCTGCGACTTGCGCACCAGCCGCGTGATGCCGGCGCCGAGCAATCGGAAGGCCTCGGCGGGAGGTGACGCAGGGCGCGTCGCCGCCACGATCCGGCCACGGTCGCCGCGCGGCATCTTGGGGATCTCCGCGAGCACCGGGACGCCGAAGCGCTGCTCGGCGTTGTCCTTCGTGCGGACACGGCTGTCGAAGCGCTCGACGACGAGCGCGAGTCCCACTCCCACGAACAGGCCGAGCAGCATCCCGAGACCCACGCGGCCCGCGCGCGTGTTCGGCGCCGACAGCCCGGTCGGGATGACCGGCTGCGCTTTCGCCTTCTCAAGAATCGTGACCGGAATGGGAGCCTCCATGTCGGCTTTCAATCCGGCGATCTGAGTCTGCAGCTGGTCGATCGTTGCCGAGGTCGTCGAGGTCGTGCCGTCGGTGGTGGTCGTCCCCCCATGGCCGGTGTCCGACGGAGCGGACTGGGACGACGAATTGTTGTTCTCATTCTCGGTCTTTTGCTTTTCCTTTTCGTCCTTGAG
>DATBIS010000040.1:0-57859 GCA_036556805.1 Actinomycetota bacterium
CGGCTGGATCTCTCCCACCGACAGGTACGCGACGACGAGCGTTCCTCGTGATCGAAGGACGTCCACCTCGCCGGGCGTGAGCGTGTCTCGGTCGATGATCGCGAGATCGAACCGGGCGAGGTCGTCGAGCCGGCCGAGCCCGTAGTACACGACGTAGTTCTCGATCGAGCCGATTCGGTCGCGCGCTCCGGCTCTGGGCGAGGGCGTCGAGACCTGAACCGGCCCCGAGTCGTTCCCGCCGCCGCGGCACGCAGCGACGAGCAGCACGAGCCCGATCGCGGCGAGCCGCCGCACGGCGCTACCCCTTCACCGCGCCGGTGAGCGCCTGCACGAAGCGTCGCTGGCCGATGAGGAAGATCAGCAGCACGGGCGCCGTCGACAGCACGGTTCCCGACATCACCGCCGACCACTCGGTGCGGTGCTGTCCCTGGAACGTCGTGAGGCCGAGCTGTACGGTGTACAGCTTCGTCGACGTGATCGCGATGAGCGGCCAGAACAGGTCGTTCCACGCGTAGATGAACGAGATGATCGCGAGCGCGGAGAGCGCCGGTCGTGCGAGCGGCAGCACGACCCGGAAGAAGGTTCCGAGCCGAGTGCACCCATCGATCTGCGCCGCCTCCTCCAGCTCCTTCGGAAAGGATTGGAAGAACGACGACATCAGGTAGATGCCGAACACGCTCGTGAGCGACGGCACGATCAGCGACCACAGGGTGTTGATGAGGTGCACCTTGTAGAAGATCAGGAACGTCGGGATCACGGTGAGCTGGAACGGGATCAGCGCCGTCGCGAGCAACAGCGGAAGGATGAACCGCTTGCCCGCGAACCGGATCCTCGCGAACGCGTATCCCGCGAGGCTGCACATCACGAGCTGCGAGACCACGACGACCGCGGCCACGAACGACGTGTTGAGGAACCATCGCGGGAAGTCGGACTCGCCCAGCACCAGCTGGTAGCCACCGAGGTACAGGCTGTGCGGCACGATCGCCGGCGGGAATTGGTTGATCTCCGCGTCCGTCATGAACGACGTCACGAACATCCACGCGAACGGCAGCACCATCACGATCGAGAGCGGGAACAAGACGAAGTGCCAGGGGTCGGGCATCATTCGACGCCAGCCCTGCCGCCGCTCGAGCCGGTCGGCCTCCTCGATCCGAGCCCGGTGCAGGTCGGATGCCGCATCGACGACGCTCATACCGCGAGCCCCCTCCGCCGCCCGTAGAGCAGGCCCACGACGATCACGAACAGGCTCGCGAAGAACAGGACGTAGGCGACGGCCGCCCCGTACCCCGCCGTGAAGAAGGTGAACGCGAGCTCCCAGATGTAGAGCACGAGCGTGATCGTGGAGTTCAGCGGCCCGCCCTTCGTCGTGGTGTAGACGAGGTCGAAGAACTGGAACGTCTCGATCACTCCCCAGACCATGAGGAAGTACGTGACCGGCCGGATCGTCGGCAGCGTGACGTGGCGGAACACGTTCCACTTCGACGCGCCGTCGATCTCCGCGGCCTCGATCACGTCGGGCGGGACCTCCTGCAGCGCCGCCATGTAGATCACGACGTTGAAGCCGAACTGCGTCCAGAAGTAGACGACGGCGAGAACGACCAGCGCTTGCCCCGGGCTCTGGATGAAGCCCTGCCGCGGGATCCCCACGCGTTGGAACACGGAGTTCACGATGCCGAAGTCGGGGTCGAAGATGAACCCCATCAGCAGCCCCTCGGCGGCGCTCGCGGCGATGAACGGCACGAGGAAGCACGTGCGGTAGAAGCCGATCATCTTGATGCGCCGCGAGAGCATCATCGCGACCGCGAGGCCGCCGACCAGCCCGGCCGGCAGGTAGAGCGCCGTGAAGATCACCGTGTTCTTGAACGCCTTCGCAAGCAGGGGGTCGTGCACCAGCGCCTTGTAGTTGTCGAACCCGATGAACCTGCCGCTCGAGACCAGGTTCGAGTTCGTGAGCGACAGCAGGAACGACCACCCGATCGGGATGAACGACAGCCCCAGGATCAGCAGGATCGCGGGTCCCGCGAACCCCCATCCCGCGAGGTTGTCCCCGAGACGCCGGCGACGCTCGACGGCGCGGTTGTCCGCGGAGAGCGCGGCTTGCGCCATCGTTATCCCGGAACCGCCAACAACGCGTTCGTCTGTTCGGCCGCGGCGTTCAGCGCGTCCGCGGGCTGCGCCTCACCCAAGAGCACCGAGGCGATCGCGTCGCCCATCGCCTTCGAGATGCGCGGGTACTGCGTCACGGCGGGGCGAACGTGCAGGGCGTTCCCGAGATTGTCGACCATGGCGCCGATGCCCGGGTACGCGTCGAGGTACTTCTGGTAGTCCGGTGACTGCGTGATCGACTCGCGGATCGGCAGCGAGCCGGCCGCCTCCATCCAGACCAGCTGGTTCTCGGGTTGGGAGAACCACGACAGGAAGGTCACCGCGGCCTGCACGCGTTCCGGGCTCTGGTTGAAGACGGCCCAGAGGTCCGGACCGGAGATCGTCTCGTGGGTCGTCCCGTCGAACGACGGCATCACCTGGTCCCCCCAGTTGATGTTCGCCTCCTGAATCACCGGCACCTCCCAGGGTCCGGACACGAACATCGCGAGGTGGCCGGCAAGGAACACGGGTTCGGACTTGTTGTCGTTCGGGTCCAGGTAGACGGACTTGTCGACGGTCGCCATCTGCTGCCAGAGCGTCAAGGCGTTGATGCCCGCTTGGGTGTTGAAGGTCGCCTGGGAGTCGTCGTCGCTCAGGACCTCGCCGCCGGCCTGCCAGAGGAACGGCCAGAACCGCCACGTCGTGTCCTCGCTGCCGCTGACGGGGTAGTTCACGCCGAAGATGCCCTTCGACGGATCGGTGAGGGCCTTCGCCGTCGCGCGGAAGTCGTCCCAGGTCCAGTCGGCGGAGGGATAGTCGACGCCGGCGGCATCGAACAGGTCCTTGTTGTAGATCACCGAGAGGTTGTCGATGATCGCGGGGAACCCGATCACCTGCCCGTTGACCGTCGCGGTCTCGCGTCCGGCCGGCCAGAAGTCATCCCAGTTCACGGATGGATCGGCAACGGCGTCGGTGATGTCCGCGATGGCCGGGCTCGTGATGAGGTTGCCTCCCCACGATCCGTACATGTACGCGATGTCGGGATACGTGCCGGCGGCGATCGCCGTGGTCACCTTCGGCAGCATGTCGTTGGTGTCGGTGCCCCCCGAGCTCGCCACGACCTCGATGTCGGGATGCGAGGCGTTGAACTCGTCGACGAGGTCCTTGATCGCGGCGGCCGCGATGTCGATCTGGCCGTGCCACATCTCGATCGTGACCTTGCCGCCGGACGGGCCTCCGCTCGGTTCCGAGGAGCCGTTCGAGGTGCACGCCGCCGCAAGCAGCGCGAACGTCGCGATCACCGTCAGCAGTCGTTTCACGGCTCCTCCTTCGAGTCGAATGCCGCATCCTCGCCCATGCTCGGAGCTGCGTCAAGGCAGCCTCATTCGCGCGTTTTCGCTCATGTGCAGTGTTGCGTTGTGCGCGGGCCGCCCGTACAGTGCGGGTCATGTCCCGGACCGCCGAGGAGATCGCGAGCCAGCCGGAGACCTGGACCTGGGCGCTCGACCGTCTTGCGGAGGTCGAGCGCGTTCTGCCGGCGGCCGGCGAACGGGTGGCCGTCATCGGCTGCGGCACCTCCTTCTACATCGCCGAAGCGTACGCCCGGGCACGCGAAGCCGGTGGTGCAGGGGAGACCGATGCCGTCGTGGCGTCGGAGTTCTCCGCGACGCGCTCGTACGATCGCGTGCTCGCGATCTCGCGTTCGGGGACGACCACCGAAGTGGTGCGGGCGCTGGAGGCGCTCCCGAGCGGTCTGCCCTCGACCGCGATCTCGGCGGTGCCGGGCGCTCCGGTCGTGAGGGCGGCGCGCGAGTCCGTGATCCTCGACGGCGCCGATGAGGAGTCGGTCGTGCAGACGAGGTTCGCGACCACCACGCTCGCCTTGCTGCGCGCGCAGCTCGGAGAGGACCTCACGAACGCGATCGCCGACGCGCGGGACGCGGTGGGCCGCCCGCTGCCGATCGAGGCCGGCGCGTTCGATCGGTTCGTCTTCCTGGGGACCGGGTGGAGCGTGGGGCTTGCCCACGAGGCGGCCCTCAAGATGCGCGAGGCCGCGCTCGCGTGGAGTGAGTCGTATCCCGCGATGGAGTTCCGTCACGGCCCGATCAGCCTGGCCGCGCCCGATACCGCCGTGTGGCACCTCGGCGCGGCGGATCCCGCGCTCGTCGCCGACGTCGAGGCGACCGGCGCGTTCGTCGTGCGCGGCGGGCTCGACCCGATGGCCGAGCTGATCCTCGTCCAGCGCACCGCCGTCGAGCTCGCGCTCGCGCGCGGCCTTGACCCGGACCACCCGCGGAACCTCACCCGGTCGGTCGTGCTCTCCTAGACCGATGGCGGAGGTCGCGTTCCACGAGATCGGCAAGGTCTTCCCCGACGGCACCGTTGCCGTCGAAGACTTCACGTGCACCGTCGCCGACGGCGAGTTCATGGTGCTGGTCGGGCCGTCGGGGTGCGGGAAGACGACGGCGCTGCGGATCGTCGCCGGCCTCGAGCAGCCGACCACCGGCGCGATCGCGATCGGCGGCACGGTGGTGAACGGCGTGCCGCCGCGCGCGCGCGACGTCGCGATGGTGTTCCAGAGCTACGCGCTGTACCCGCACAAGACCGTGGAGGAGAACCTCTCGTTCGGACTCAAGATGCACAAGGTCCCGAAGGAGCAGGCCGCCGAGCGTGTGAAGCAGGTGAGCGACCTCCTCGCGCTCACCGAGCTGCTCGACCGCAGGCCGGGGCAGCTCTCCGGCGGGCAGCGCCAGCGCGTGGCGATGGGCCGCGCGCTCGCGAGGAGCCCCAAGGCGTTCCTGCTCGACGAGCCGCTGTCGAACCTCGACGCGCAGCTCCGCACGCAGCTGCGTGCCGAGCTGAAACAGATCCATCAGAAGTTCCCGACGACGTCCATCTACGTGACGCACGACCAGATCGAGGCGATGACGCTCGGCGACCGGATCGCCGTGATGAACGAGGGCAGGCTGCTGCAGCTCGGCACGCCCAACGAGATCTACCGGTCGCCGAGGACGCTGTTCGTGGCCGGGTTCATCGGGAGCCCGCCCATGAACCTGCTCCAGGCGGTCGCGTCCGGCGGCGAGGTGCGCGCGGGCGAGCTCACGTTCGCGCTCCCGGGTGCCCCCGACGGCGAGCTCGTCATCGGCCTCCGTCCCGAAGCGCTGCGTCTCGAGGGCTCCGAGGACGAACCCACGGCCCCGGTGCGCGTCGAGGTCGTCGAGGCGCTCGGTCACGAGGTCGTGCTGCACGGCAGCCTCCGCGCGCAGCAGGCCTCATCGCAGCGCGCCGATCGGTCGGGCCTCGCGCCGTTGGACGCCGATCGCGCGAACCTCGTCATGCGGTTCCCCGCCGGACGGGCGGTCGCGGTGGGCGACGTCGTGCCGCTGCGATTCTCGGCGCGCGACGTGCACGTGTTCGACGCGGCGACCGGCGACGCGGTGCGCGTGGGGAGCGAGCGTGCGGCAGTCTGAGCGCGCGGGAGCGATCATCGAGCGTGTCTCCGCGGCCGGCAGCGTGAGCGTCGCCGAGCTCGCGCGGGACCTCGACGCGTCGGCGGCCACGATCCGCCGCGACCTCGAGATGCTCGAGGAGCAGCGGCTGCTCACGCGCACCCACGGCGGCGCGGTCGCGCAGGGCGTCTTGTACGAGCTCCCGCTCCGCTACAAGACCGCACGCCACCACGAGGAGAAGCGCCGCATCGCGCACGAGGCCGCGTCGCGCGTGACCGACGGCATGGCGATCGGTCTCACGGGCGGCACCACCACCACCGAGGTGGCGCGCTCGCTCGTCGACCGTCAGCGACTCACCGTCGTCACGAACGCGCTCAACATCGCGAGCGAGCTCGCGATCCGGCCGAACCTCAAGCTCGTCCTCACGGGTGGATATGCGCGCCCCGAGTCCTACGAGCTCGTTGGGCCGATGGCGGAGCAGTCGCTCGCCGGTCTCAACCTCGACGTGGCGTTCGTGGGCGCCGACGGCGTACGCGAGGACGCCGGCGTCACGACACACCACGAGGTCGAAGCCCACACGAACCTCGCGCTCATCGAACGGTCGACGCGCGTGATCGTGGTCGCCGACAGCTCGAAGATCGGACGGGCCGCGTTCGCGAGGATCTGCGACGTCGAACGCGTGGACGAGCTCATCACGGATCAGGGCGGCGACCCGGCGGCGCTTCGCGCGATCCGCGACGCCGGCGTCGACGTCGTGACGGTGTGATGCAGCCCGACCGGCTCCGGGACCTTCCGCTCCGCGACTACCGGCCCCGCTCCTCGCTCAGGCTTCCCGAACACCACGTGCCGCGCGCGCGGTTCCCGGCGGTCGACGCGCACAACCACCTCGGGCGCTGGCTCACCGATGGGTGGTCGGCCCCCGACACCGGCGAGCTGGTCGACGTGATGGACGCGTGCGGGATCGACGCGATCGTGAACCTCGACGGGATGTGGGGCGACGAGCTCCAGGCGAACCTCGACCGCTACGACCGCGCGCGGCCGGGGCGGTTCGCGACGTTCTGCCAGCTGGACTGGACCACGACCGCCGAACCCGGGTTCGGCGAGCGGCTCGCCGCGCAGCTCCACGCGTGTGTCGCCGAGGGCGCCCGCGGCGTGAAGGTGTGGAAGCAGCTCGGCCTGCGGATCCGCGACGACCGCGGCGCGCTGGTCATGCCCGACGACGAACGGCTCGATCCCGTGTGGGCGGCGGCCGCCGACGCCGGCGCGCCGGTCACGATTCACGTCGCGGACCCGGTGGCGTTCTTCGAGCCGCTGGACGAGACGAACGAACGGCTCGAGGAGCTGCTCGCGAACCCGGACTGGTGGTTCGGCGATCGCGACGTCTTCCCGCCGTTCGAGCGCATCATCGAGTCGTTCGAGTCGCTCGTCGCGCGGCATCCCGCGACGACGTTCATCGGCGCGCACGTCGCATGCAACGTCGAGGACCTTGCGTGGGTCGACCGCATGCTCTCGACGTACCCAAACCTGTACGCGGACGTCGCGGCGCGCATCGCGGAGCTCGGCAGGCAGCCGCGAGCCTCTCGCGCGCTGATGCTGCAGCATCCGGACCGGATCGTGTTCGGCACGGATCTGTTTCCGCCGGCCCGCGAGATCTACGCGATCCACTTCCGCTTCCTCGAGACCGCGGATGAGCACTTCCCGTACGACCCCGACGAGCCGCCGTCGCAGGGGCGATGGGCGATCAGCGGTCTCGAGCTTCCCGACGACGTCCTTCGGGCCGTCTACGGCGACAACACGCGCCGACTCATCGCGGGCCTGGGCGGGGATGACCCCCGAGCGCCGGGGAGCACCACATAGGACGACCAAGACGCTCGATGCACGCTGAGCGGTCAAAAGACTGCGCTTCGTCCTCGATGATCTCAACAGGTGAGACAGCGTCTCGCATCGTGAGCACACCTGGAAGAGGGACCGGACACAACTGACAGGCCGAACGCTCAGCCTCGGCGGATGCCTTCGGGGATGAGCTCGCCGTGCGCCTCGAGGAGGTCGTCCACCAGGTCGACGATCTGCGTCGTCGTGAGCGTCGCGGCCGTGTTCGGGTCGACGAGGGCGGCCTGGTAGACGAGATCGCGCCGCTGTTCGATCGCGGCTCGGACGGTGAGCTCGACGACGTTCACGAACATTCGATTCAAAGCAAGGCACTGCGGCGGGAGCACGCCGATCTGCGTGGGCTGCACGCCGTTCCCGTCCACGAGGCACGGCACCTCGACGCACGCGTCGGCGGGAAGGCCCTCGATGAGCCCGCCGTTGCGCACGTTCCCGTAGATCTCGCGCGCGACGCCGGTCTCCATCGCGTGCACGACCTCGGACGCGAGCTCGCTCGTGGGCTCGACCTCGACCGGCTCCCCGGCGTCGATCGACGCCTTCATCGCCTCGATCTCCGCGAGGTTCTCGTCGCTGCGGAAGATGTAGTCGTCGACGAGGATGCGGAACCGTTCGACCTCTTCGTCGTGGCGAAGCACCCACGGCACGTACTCGGAGCTGTGCTCCGAGCTCTCGGTGGGAAAGTACCCGAACCGCTTGAAGATCTCGACGCGCACGCGGCGACCGAGCCCCTCGGGGTCGGCGTCGATCCGCTCGCGCAGGCGCGGATACAGGTTCTCGCCGGTCCGGCGGTCCTCGAACCGGTACACGAAGCATTGATGGTTGAACCCGGCAGTCCGGAAGCGCACGTCCTCCAGCGGCACCCCCACCATCGACGCGAGGAACTCGTGGGTGTCGCGCACGCTGTGACAGAGGCCGACGACGTTTAAGAAGCGCGAACCTGCGTACACGCCCCACGGGACCATCGCCATCGGGTTCGTGTAGTTGAGGAGGATGCCTCGAGGGCAGAGCTCCGCCATGTCGTTGCCCATCTCGATCATCACGGGGATCGTCCGGAGCCCGCGCATGATGCCGCCGATGCCGAGCGTGTCGGCGATCGTCTGGCGCAGGCCGTACTTCTTCGGGATCTCGAAGTCGGTGACGGTCGCGCGGTAGCCGCCGACCTGGATCTCGTTGATGAGGTAGTCGGCGCCGTCGAACGCGGGCCGGCGGTCGGCGTGCGCGCTCACCGCGTAGCCCGAGCCGGTGCGTTCGACGACCTGTCGCGCGACGGCGTCGGCGATGCGCAGCCGCTCGGGGTCGATGTCGTGCAGCGCGATCTCGACGGCGCCCCGCAGCTCGGTGAAGGAGCACAGGTCGGCGAGGACGTTCCGCGTGAACTCGACGCTGCCGGCGCCGATGATCGTGACCTTCGGCATGCGCGCGAGTGTGTCACGTGCCCGCCGAGCCGGGCAACGAGACCTCCGTAGGATGAGGACCATGGAGATCCGGCGCGCGGAACCCGACGACTGGGCGAACGTCCGCGACGTGCGGCTCCGCGCGCTGCGCGATGCGCCCGACGCGTTCGGCTCGACGTTCGAGGGCGAATCCGGGTCGGGCGAGCCGTTGTGGCGTGCGTGGGCGACGGGATGGGACGGCGCCGAGGCGCAGGCGCTGTTCGCGGCGGTCGAGAACGAGGCCTGGCTCGGCATCGCGCTCGGGGTGCGGTGGGACGCGGAGGGCGAGATCGCGAACCTCTACGCGATGTGGGTCGAGCCGGGCGGACGGCGACGCGGCGCGGGAGCGGCGCTCGTCGAGGCGGTGGTCGGTTGGGCGCGAAGCCTGCCCGGCGTCCGGCGCGTCCATCTTGCGGCGACCGTCACGAACCCCGATGCGATCGCGTTCTACGAACGATGCGGGTTCGCCGACACCGGAGAGCGCACGCCGCTCCGCGACGGATCGCCGCTCCTCACGATGCACCTGGAGCGGATGCTGTGAGCGAGGAGGTCGAGCGCCTGCTTGCCGAGCAGATTCGCTACGACGACGACCGGGCGCCGGAGTACGAGGACCTCTTCCTGTTCGGCACGGCTCGGCCGCGGCGCGATGCCGGCGATCCTCCCGTGTAGCGTGCGAATCGTGCGGCGCCAGCAGACACGTCCCGCCGTCGCGGTCCACGGGCTCTTCGTGGTTTTCGGCCTCGTGATCGCGGCGTTCTTCCCCTTCCTCGCGATCTATCTCAACGCGCGCGGGATCGAGGCGGGGGAGATCGGGCTCGTGATCCTCGTGATGGCGATCGGGCGCTCGATCTTCCTGCCGATCTGGGGGCACGTGGCCGACACGACGTTCGGCCGCGTCGCGGTGCTGCGGTGGGGAGCGATCGGCACGGCGATCGCCGCGTTCTCGATGAACGTCGTGCACGGCGTGTGGGGCATCGCCGCGGTCGCGTTCGTCGCGTCGGCGTTCATGGTGGCGATCGGCCCGAACATCGACGCGATCGCGCTCACGCACCTCGGCGAGGAGCGCATGTCCGACTACGGCCGGATCCGCGCGTGGGAGAGCCTGAGCTACGCGGCGGCGTGTCTGCTGTTCGGCTCGATCCTGCAGGCGGTCGGGGTCGAGCTCGCGATGCCGTTCTTCGCGATCGCGAGCGTCGCCGTGCTCGTGTGGTCGACGTTCCTTCCTCCCGACCGGCCCGCGCAGGTCACGCGGCACGGGAGGATGGGCGCGGTCGGCGCCGTCTTCCGCGAGGCCCCGCGGTTCTGGGGCTTCCTCGCGGCGGTGTTCCTGCTGTGGACGGGGTTCAACGCGGCGTGGAACTTCTTCTCGCTGAAGATCGAGGACGCGGGCGGCGGCCCGTTCCTCGTGGGCGTCGGCACGGCGCTCGGCGGGATGATCGAGGTGCCGGTGATGCGGTTCTCGTCTCGGCTGCAACGTCGTTGGGGCCTTCGCCGCGTGTACGTGCTCGGGTGCGGTGTGTACGCGCTCGGCTTCCTCGCGTGGGGGGTCGCCGAGAGCCCGACGGTCCTCGCCGTCCTCACCAGCCTCGAGGGGGTGGCGTTCGCGCTGATCTTCACGTCGACCGTCGTCGTCGTCGGGAAGCTCCTGCCCGCGTCGCTGTATTCGACCGGCAACTCCGTCGTCGCTCTGGTGGGGTTCGGCATCGGCCCGGTCCTGGGCGCGGGCGTCGGCGGGTTCGCGTATCAGTACCTGGGGTCGACGGTCACGTTCACGGGCGCCGCGGTGCTCGCGGTGCTCGCGGCGGGCGTTGCGTGGATCGCGCTCTCGCCGCCGGCGCTGTCCCAACCCGGCGACCTCCCGGCGATCCCTCCTCCGGGCATCGAGCCCGAACCGGGGATCGTGCCGTGAGCGCGCGCGACGAGCATCAGGACTTCGTGCGCTCGCGGTTCGGCCTGGACGCCGCGACGTTCGAGCCGATCGGGGAGGGGTGGGCGTACGACACCTACCTCGTCGACGGCGAGTGGGTGTTCCAGTTCCCGCGGCTCCCCGGCGAGGACGAGACCCTTCGGAAGCAGCTCGCGCTGCTGCCCGACCTCGCGGCGGAGGTGAGCACGCGCGTGCCGGTGCCGACGTACGCGTCGACCGAGCCGCCCTGCATGGGCTATCGCAAGATCGACGGCGCGCCGTTCCCCGAGGTCGGCGACGAGGGCATCTGGCCCGAACGCCTCGGGCGCTTCCTGTACGACGTGCACATGGTGCCGCCGGAGTTCGTCGGGATGCGCGCGAGACCGGTCGACGCCGTCCGCGACGGCCTGCGCGCGGAGCTCGCCCGATGGACCGAGCGCATCGTGCCGCTGCTGGATCCGGACGAACGCCGGCGCGCGCTCGACCTCTTCGAGGCGTACGCGGAGGACGACGAGATCTGGCACCTCGCGACCTGCCTGACGCACGGCGACCTCGGTCCGGAGCACATCCTCGTGACGCCGTCGGGCGACCTCGCCGGCGTGCTCGACTGGGGGGACGCGTCGGTGGGCGATCCCGTGTGGGACTTCGCGTGGCTCCTGCGGGCCGCGCCGCTCGTGGGCGAACGCGCGCTCGCCGCCTACGGCGGCGAGCCCGACCAGCACTTCCGCGCGCGCGCACGCTTCGCGTTCGCGCTCATGCCGTGGCACGAGGTGAGCTACGGGCTCGACACCGGCCAGCCGGCGTTCGTCGAGAGCGGCCTGAGCGGGGTGCGGTCCAGGCTGCCCTGAGCTTCCGAGATGCGCGCGTGGCGCGTCTGGCCTACGATGACCGCTCCGATCGAGCGGGGGTGGTACGTGGTCAGCGCATACATCCTGATCCAGACCGAGGTGGGCAAGGCGAGCCAGGTCACGACCTCGCTCAGCGCGATCTCCGGCATCGTGGCCGTGGACGGCGTCACGGGGCCGTACGACGTGATCGCTCGCGCGGAGTCCGCCGACCTGGACGACCTCGCGAAGGCGATCGTGATGCCGATCCAGGAGGTCGAGGGCGTCACGCGGACCCTCACCTGCCCGGTGCTCCAGCTGTAGCTTGCTGAAGATCCGCCGCGACTCCGAGATCTCCGACGTCGACGGCGGGTGGTTCCGCGCTCGCTGGCACTTCTCGTTCGACACGTATCGCGATCCCGAGTACGTGCAGTTCGGAACGCTCCGCGTGTTCAACGACGATCGGCTCGTGCCGGGGGCGATCTGGCCGATGCACCCGCACCGCGACATCGAGGGCCTCACGTACGTCGTGGAGGGCTCCTTCCGGCACCAGGACGATGTGGGCGGCGCGCCGGGGCCGCTGCCGGCGGGATCCGTGCAGCGGATGACGCTCGGCTCTGGCGCGTGGCACTCGGAGCAGAACGCGAGCGAGACCGAACCGATGCGGTTCATCCAGCTGTGGATCCTGCCGAACGAGCGGGGCCTGCCGCCCGGCGTCGAGCAGAAGGTGTTCACCGAGGAGGACCGCACCGACCGGCTGCTGAAGGTGATCAGCGGAGACGGCGGCGACGGGGTGCTCGTGCACCAGGACGCGCACGTCTTCGTCGCGCGGCTTCGTGACGGCGTCGCAGTGAAGCACGAGCTCGGCCCGGCTCGCGGGGTCTATCTGTACGTGATCTCCGGCGACGTGCGCGTGAACGGGGAGTCGATGGGCACCGGCGACGCCGCGGAGATCGCGGACGAGCCCGCGATCGCGATCGAGGCCGCGGCGACGAGCGAGCTGATCCTCGTCGACATCGCGCTCGGGTAGCGGTCAGTCCTCGGCGTCGACGGGGAACGGCAGCGCGATCGGGTCGTACAGCGGCGAGCGGCCCCGGTCGTCGAAGCGGTCCATGCCGAACCGCGACACGTCGATCACGGACGTCGTCCCGCTGAGCGCGAGGTCGGCCGCGACGCGCGCGACGCCCGGGCCCCACATCATGCCGTGGCCGCTCGCCGTCGCGAGCGTGAGGCCTTCGACGGTCTCGCCGGCGGTCGTGCTCACCGGCCCCAGGATCGGCAGGTGGTCGGGGCAGTACTCGATCGTGGCCGCCCAGCTCTTGCGGATCCCGAGGCCCGCGGTGACCGGCACGATCTTCGCGAGCCGCCGCTGCATCGACCGCAGGTAGCGCGCGTCGAGCTCGCGCGCGACGCCGGGGGTCTCGTTCGGGTTCGACATGCCCCAGAGCAGGCCGCCCTCCTCGAGCCGCCAGTAGAGGCCCGCCGTGAGGTCGAACACCATCGGCAACCGGTCGACGGCGAACGCCGCATGCGGTTCGCTCACCGCGACCTGATGCCGGACGCCGCCGACGAAGATGCGCGCGCCCACGAGCTTGCCGACCGCGCGAAGGGTCGGACCGCCGGTGAGGAGCACGCGTTCGGTCGCGATCACGCCGTCGTCGGTCTCGACGCCGGTCACGCGGCCGTGCTCGACGCGCACGCCGCGGAACGGGGTGCGCTCGCGAAGCTCGACGCCCGTTCGCTGCATCGCGAGCGAGTACGCGCGCACGTTCCTCGGCGGGTCGATGCACCCGTCCTCCGCGTAGTACGAGCCGCCGCGATGTCCTTCCGTCGCGAGCGTCGGGTTCGTCGCGCACGCCTCCTCCGGCGAGAGCCACGCAACGTCGAGGCCGGCCTCGCGCTGCATCGCGACGCGCTCGAGTCCCGCGCGCTCCTCCGCGCGCGTGCGCGCGAGGATGAGGTAGCCCAGCTCGCGGAAGCCGCTGTCGGTGCCGAACTCGTCGCGCTGGCGGCGATAGAAGTCGATCGACCAGCGGCCGAGTGCGACCGTCTCGGGCACGCCGCCCTGCGCACGCACGACGCCGGCCGCGCGCGAGGACGCGCCGAAGCCCGCGACGTCCTTCTCGAGCACGACGACCTTGCCGGCGCCGTCGGCGGCCGCGAACACCGAGGCCCAGCCGCCGATCGTGCCGGCGCCCACCACGACGAGATCCGCGGTCTCCGCCATCGCTCCTCCTTCGGGCGTCGAAGTGTAGAGGGATGGCCGCCACTACAGTGAGCCCGGTGGAAGCCCCGGACCGGCGCACGCTCGCCGAGGAAGTGCTCGTCGTGCTCGTGCTGTCGCTCCTCGCGAGCGCCGTGTACGCGATCCTCAACCTGTTCGCGGCGCCGCTGCGCGGCGTGACGGTGGCGTCGGTCAACCAAAGCAACGTGCTGCTGCGCCAGGTGGTGGGCGTGGTGTTCGGTCTCGGGCCGGTGTACCTGGTCCTGCATCTCGTGCGTCGCAGCGGCGAGGGCGTCGCGTCGATCGGCCTCGCGTGGGACGAGCCCCGCACCGACATCGCTCGCGGGCTGGTGCTGTTCGCGATCGTCGGCACGGCGGGTATCGGCATCTACCTCGCGGCGGTCGCGCTCGGCGTGAACCGGTTCGTGGTGCCCGCGCCGCCGCTCGGCCACTGGTGGACCGTGCCGGTGCTCGTGCTGAACGCCCTCGAGGCCGCGCTCGTCGAGGAGGTGATCGTCGCCGGCTACCTCATCACGCGCCTGCGGCAGATCGGATGGACGGCCGTCGCGGCGATCGTCGGCGCCGCGCTCCTGCGGGGTACCTACCACCTATATCAGGGATGGGGCGGCTTCGCCGGCAACCTCGCGATGGGACTGCTGTTCGGCTGGCTGTTCGTTCGAACGAGGCGGACGTGGCCGCTCGTGGTCGCGCACCTGCTGCTCGACACCGGCGCCGGGCTCGGGTACATCCTCTTCCGGGAGCACCTCCCCGGACTGCACTGAGGTACACTGGTCGCGGGATATCCCATCAAGACCGAGCCCCGGCAGCAGCCGGGGTTTCGTGTTTCCGGGGTCTACTGCAGGTCGCGTGGGAAGGCGCGGTCCCAGCGGCGCACCCACCGCTCCTCGCCGTCCTCGCTCACGCGCAGCTCGATCTTCACCCGGTACTCGTCCTCGTCGCTCTCGACCGCGGCCTTGACATGGGAGACCGCCGTGACCTCGGGGAAGCGCATCTCGAACCGCGTCTCGCCCTCGGCGCGCGCGACGCCGGGGTCCGTCGACGACACCGCCACGACGCCGCGGTAGTCCTCGGCGAACGACGGCACGTCGTCCTTCGCCTCGTAGTCGCCCCAATTCCCCACGACCGCGCGGGTCTCGCCGGCCGCCACGTCGTGCTCGATCCGCCACACGTAGTCCTGATGGCCTCGGTTCGGGATCGCCTTCTCGGGGCGCGCCGGTGCGAGGACCGGCCGCTCCGCGACGGGGCTCGGTCCGTCGAGCACCGGTAGCACGAGCGCGGAGCCCGCGCGGTCGATCGTGAGGGTCGCGGCCGCGGGCGGCGCCCAGGCGTTCGGCCAGTCCGAACCGGCGAGGTCGAGCCGGAGGCGATGGCCGGCCTCGAACACCCACGAGGTGACCTCGAGCTCGAATCGAACCCGATAGGCCGTACCGGGCTCGAGCGGCTCGGGGCGCTCGCGGGAATCGCGATGCGCGAGGTTGAGAAGCCCGCGCGTGACGAGCGCGGAGTAGCCGTCGGGGAAGACGTCGCAGAGCTTCGCGGAGAGGTAGGCGATGGGCTCGCTGCTGGTCACCGTCACGTCGAGCACCGGGTGGCCGAGGATCTCGAGCTCGTCGTCGAGCGGCTCCCAGTCGTACACGAGCGAGAAGGCCTCGTCGGGACGCTGGTCGTCGGGCTGGCCCCACGGGTCGTGGCCCGCGCACGAGATCCAGCCGGTCCACCCGACGTCCCCGCGCACGACGAGCGCGTCGGGGCCGGCGCCGGCCGGCCCGTTCGCCCTCTCGAGCGCGAGCCGTCGCTCGACGAGCCGCTCGGCCGGCCACGTCGGCTCGAACCGCCACTCGCCACGAACGTCCCGCTCGTGCGGCGCGATCTTCGTGGAGCGCCGCGCGAACAGCATGACCTCGGGTTCGCGGTCGATCCCGTTGTCGACGCCCTTCAGCCACCGATCCCACCACCGCAGCATCTCGGGCACGAGGTTCACGTTCGGCCCCGGGATCGACGTGTCGGTGGACGCGTGCGCCCACGGCCCGAGGATCACGCGACGCGGGCAGCGGAGCGACTGCAGCGTGCGGAGCGAGTTGTTCGTGTAGCCGTCGGCCCACCCCGCGACGATCATCGTGGCGGCCTCGATCGAGCCGTAGTCCTCGATGAGCGACCCGTACTTCCAGTAGTCGTCGTAGCGCTGGTGTTCGATCCACGTCAGCATCCAGGGCTCGTTCGCGGCGACGCGGCGCTCCCACTCCTCGCGCCATCCCTCGCCGTACACGCCGGGAACCGGCGGCAGCGCGTTCATCGCGATCATGTACGTGGGGTAGTCCACGAGGTCGAGCTGCTTCAGCGCCCCGCCGAAGAAGTGGACGTCGTCGGCGTACCGGTCGTCGGTCGCGAAGATCGGAACGATCGCCTTCAGGGCGGGCGGCCGCTCCATCGCGACCTGGATCGCGTTGAAGCCCGAGTAGGACGTGCCGTACATGCCGACCGCGCCGGTCGACCACTCCTGCGTCGCGAGCCAGTCGATGACGGTGAGCATGTCGGTGCGTTCGACCGCGGGGTACTCGTCCTCGGCCACGCCCTCCGACGAGCCCGTCCCGCGGAGATCCGCCCGGCACACCAGGTAGCCGTGCTCCGCGAGCCGCTCGTACTCCGGCCGGTAGCTCGCGGTGTCGTCGTCCTTGCGATACGGGAGGGCCTCGAGGATCGCCGGCCACGGGCCGTCTCCGTCGGGCTCGAAGAGCGAGACGCTCAGCCGCACGCCGTCGGCCATCGTGAGGAACGCTCGCCGGTGGGTCACCACGCGGCCGATGCTAGCGGGCGGCGGTCAGATCCAGCCGCGGAACCACACGATCAGGCGCCAGTGGCCGAGCGAGATCGCCTCACCGGTGAGCACCGGGAAGAACCAGATGAAGAGGCCGACGGCGAGCGCGAGGTAGACCCACGCGATCGGCCGGTACGGATGTCGGCGCGACTCGATCAGCGTGCCCGTCTCGCGGTCGGTGAGGATCAGGCGCATGTCCGAGAGGTCCCGCGCGAGGTACGCGCCGGCGAGCGCGAGGAACGGCGTCACCGGCGCCATGTAGAAGAAGAACTGCGGGCGCGAGAACACGAACCACGGCAGCCACGTCGTGAGCGCCGCGACGAGGACGAGTCCGGCGCCCCAGTCGCGCTTGCGCCGCCACGCGTACGCGAGGTACGGAAGCGCGAACGCGCTGCCCCACATGATCGCGGGGTTCCCGATCGCGAGGATCTCGACCTGCGTGTCGCCGGTGCGATGGGCGAACATCGACACCGGTCGCGTGGGGATCAGCCAGGTCCACGCGCGCGAGTAGTACGGGTGCGTGGGCGTGTAGGTGTGCGTGGCGACGTCGAGCGCCGTCCACTGCAGATCCCGGTGGTAGTGCCACGCCGCGACCTGGTTGTCGAACCACCAATACGAGAAGTCCCAGTCGAAGTGGTGGATCCACGGCAGCCACGTCGCGACGTACACGGCGGCGGGGACGAGCACGAAGCAGAGGCCCATCCCGAAGCCCTCCCACAGGACCGTCTCGCCGAACGCGCGAACGCCGCCTCGCTCGGCGCGCCGGCGGCGGGTGGTCTCCCACGCGAGCGTGAGCAGCACGGCGCCGACGAGCGCGAAGGCGCCCGACCACTTCACCGACGCGGCGCCGCCGAACGCCACGCCGGCCGCGAACCGCCAGGGCCTCCAGACCGGCGAGGGGACGCGCCGGCGCGGCCGCTCGGGCGTCGGCGCCGTCTCGGCGTCGGGCCGCGCCGGCGCATCCCCGTCACCCGGGGCCGTCCGCCGTTCGATCCAGCGGTGGTCGAGCACCAGACAGAGGAACCCGAGCACCACCCAGAACGCGACGAAGATGTCGAGGAGCGACAGGCGCGACAGGACGAACTCGAGGCTGTCGACGGCCGCGAGCAGGCCGGCGACGAATGTCCACAGCGGCTGCCCCCAGAGCACCTGCGCGATCAGCGCGATCATCACGCAGACGAGCGTGCCGGCCACCGCCGACGAGAAGCGCCAGCCGAACGGCGAGTCGACGCCGAACGCCCTCTCGCCCATGGCGATCATCCACTTGCCGAGGGGCGGATGGACCCACGACCCGACGTCCCACTGTTGGCGGCGCCAGTACCGCTCGTTCTCGGAGGTCACGTCGCACGCCTTGTTCGAATCGCCCAGCAAGATGCACGCGGCCTTCGGGTAGTAGAACTCGTCGAACACGCGCTCCGGCGGGCTCCCCAGGCCGGCGAACCGCAGGGCGGCGGCGATCGCCGCGACGGCGAGCACGGCGTAGACGGGTCGGTTCAGAACCTGCAGGAGCCCGGGCACGCGCTCAGGGTAGCGGCCGTCCGTCGACCGGGTGGCTCCGCGCTACGTCGCCTTCGGACGATCCTTCAGCCGGTAGACGAACTGCACGCCCTGGAACACGTCGGTGATCGACGCGCTCTTGTTGTCGACGAGCCCCGCGGCGAGGCCGACGGCCTGCGCCGCCTCGAACGTGATGTCGGTGGGCACCTTCGAGGCCTTCTTCGGCCACGCGACCCAGAGCCGCCCCGCGTGGTCGAGCGACGGCAGGAGCTTCGCGAACGCGCCCGCGAGCTTCGCGTGCGAGGTCGCGAACACGACGATGACGTCGAGGCCCCGCGCCGCGCGGGCGACGATCTCGGCCCCGGCGGGAAGCGGCTCCAGCAGGGCCGGAAACCCTTGCGGCGCACCATGAAGCAGCACGCGCGTCTCCTCTCGAATGCCCAGCTTCTTCCAGAGCGGCGTTCCCGAGTAGTCCTTGTGAGCTTGCGTCACGGCCGGGAAGGGTAGCGGACCCGTGCCCGCTGCTCGCGCGGTGCGCCGCGTGGGAGCATCGAGCCATGGCCGGCCGGCTGTACGTCGTGGGAACGCCGATCGGGAACCGCGGCGACCTCGCGGGGCGGGCGCGTGAGACCCTCGCCGCGGTCGACCTCGTTGCCGCGGAGGACACGCGCCGCACCGGCCGGCTCCTCGAAGGGCTCGGGGTGCGGGGGAAGCTCGTCTCCTACTTCGAGGGGAACGAGCGCGAGCGCACCGACCAGCTGCTGGCGGCCCTGCGCGACGGATCCGACGTCGCGATCGTCACGGACGGCGGGATGCCCGGCGTCTCGGACCCCGGCTTCCGACTCGTCCGCGCGTGCGCGGACGAGGGGATCGACGTGCGGGTCGTCCCCGGTCCCTCCGCAGCCGTTGCGGCGCTGGTGATCTCGGGGTTGCCGACCGATCGGTTCGTGTTCGAGGGGTTCCTGCCCAGACGCGAGGGCGAACGCGCCAGGCGTGTGCGGGCCCTCGCGGACGATCCCCGCACGATCGTCGTGTTCGAGTCGCCGCTGCGCGTGCAGACGCTGCTCGGCGAGGTCCTCGCCGAGCTCGGCAACCGGCGCGTCGCCGTGGCGCGGGAGCTCACGAAGCTCCACGAGGAGGTGCTGCGGGGTCGGGCCTCCGAGGTCCTCGAGCAGATCGCCGATCGCGTCCTCAAGGGCGAGGTCGTGGTCGTGATCGAGGGCGCGGCCGAGCTCTCGCCCGGCGATGTCGCCGCGTTCGTGCCGGAGGCCGCCGAGCTCGTCGCCGGCGGCATGCGAAGGCGCGAGGCGGCGCGCGAGGTCGCTGCGCGCCACGGCGTCTCCGCGAACGCGCTGTACCGAGCCCTCCTCGGCGGCGGTGCGGGATGACGCGCGCGTTGGGGAGGCCTCACCTACGATGACCGGGATGGCCGTCCTTCCCCCGGCCCCCGAGCCGGCGTCGCCCCCGCTCCCTCCGCCGCCTGAGCGGGGACGGCCGCGATTCCGCGGAGGGCTGATCGTCGCGCTCGTCGTGGTGCTGATCGCGGCCGCGGCGGGAGGTGTCGTCGTCGCGACCGGGCCCGACGCCCCGCGAGGGACCTTCCGGTTCCTCGACCGCACGGCGTCGGGCGGGCCGGTTCGCTGGAACCCCTGCGAGCCGATCCACTACGCCGTCAACTCGGCGAACGCGCAGCCCGAAGCGCTCGAGGACCTTCGTGGAGCGATCGCGCGCGTCTCGGACGCGACCGGCCTCGAGTTCGCGTACGACGGGGAGACCCGGATGACCGTCGGGGTGCAAGACCACGAGGGGTACTTCGTGACGAGCCAGGCGGGCGGCCACTGGCTGCCCGTCCTCGTTGCCTGGCTGCCCCACGACGAGTTCCTCAGCTGGGCGACGCAGGGTGGGGCGATCGCGTTCGGATACCCGCGCGAGGGAACGGGGTCGCTCGGCGGTCAATACGTGAGCGGCCTCGTGGTCGTCGACGCCGACGCCGACCTGCCGCCGGGGTTCGACTCGCGTTTCAGCGAGGGCCTCGTGCTGATGCACGAGCTCGGGCATCTCGTCGGGCTCGCGCACGTCTCCGACCCCAACGAGGTCATGTTCACGTCGCAGGCCGGGCCGGGCAACCCGCTCGACGACTGGGGCCCGGGCGACCGGGAGGGGCTGCACGAGCTCGGCGCCGACGGCGGGTGCCTTCGCTCGGCCGACTCGGCGTTCTCGGGTGGCTAGTCCATAGCAGACTAGTTTCGCGGGGCCGAGCGAGACATCCTGAGCCCGCCGGTAGGATGTGCCGACCATGGGCCGGGACGTCTTCTACATCACCACGCCGATCTACTACCCGAACGACGTGCCGCACATCGGGCATGCGTACAACGCCGTCGGCACCGACTTCATCGCGCGCTATCACCGGCTGCGCGGGGAGGAGGTCTTCCACCTCACCGGCACCGACGAGCACGGCCTGAAGATCCAGCGCGCGGCCGAGGCAGCGGGGACGAGCCCGCAGGAGTGGGTCGACGCGATGGAGCCCCAGTGGAAGGAGGTGTGGTCCCGCCTCGACATCGCGTACGACGATTACCTCCGTACGACCCAGCCGCGGCACGAGGCGGCGGTGCAGCGGATCCTCACCGCCGTCCACGACAACGGTGCGGACGACATCTATCTCGGCCACTACGAGGGTTGGTACTGCGTGGCCTGCGAGGCCTACTACACGGACGACGAGCTGCTCCCCGGCAACCTCGACCCGGTCCACGAGCGGCCGGTCGAGCGCATGCGCGAGGAGAACTACTTCTTCCGGCTCTCGGCGTACGCGGACCGTCTCCTCGAGCGCTACGAGCGGCGGCCGGAGGCCGTCCGGCCCGAGACCCGGCGCAACGAGGTCCTCTCGACGATCCGGGGCGGGCTCCAGGACTTCTCGATCAGCCGGACCTCGTTCGACTGGGGGGTGCCGCTGCCGTGGGACCCGGCCCACGTCTGCTACGTGTGGTTCGACGCCCTCACGAACTACGTGACGGCGGCCGGTTACGGGACCGACGCCGATCGGTTCGGCCGGATGTGGCCGGCGAACATCCACTCGATCGGCAAGGACATCCTCCGGTTCCACGCGATCTACTGGCCGGCGATGCTCATGGCGGCCGGGATCGAGCCGCCCGACCAGGTGTGGGCACACGGCTTCCTCACCGTGGGCGGCAAGAAGATGTCGAAGACGAACCTCACGGGCATCCACCCCTTCCAGCTGCTCGACCAGTTCGGCGTCGACTCCTACCGTTATTTCTTCATGCGGGAGATCTCGTTCGGCCAGGACGGCAACTTCTCGTGGGAGGCGATGGTCGACCGTCACAACGCCGACCTCGCGAACGGGCTCGGGAACCTCGCGAGCCGGGTGCTCGCGATGCTCGGGTCGTACTTCGACGGCGTGGTTCCGGCCGGGACGGTGACCGGCGCCGAGGACGACCTGCCCGTCGTCGCGGAGGACGCCGCTCGCCGCTACGACGAGCACATGCTCGCGGTGGAGCTCACGCCGGGCCTCGCGGCCGTCTGGGAGATCGTGACGCGCGCGAACCAGTACCTCGTCCAGAAGGAGCCGTGGCAGCTCGCGAAGGACCCTGCCCGCCGGGACGAGCTCGCGGCCGTCCTGTACGCGGCGGCGGAGACCCTTCGGATCCTCGCGGTCCTGCTCCAGCCGATCATGCCGGGAGCCGCGGCGCGGCTCTGGGAGCAGCTCGGGATCGGCGGCGACGTGGCCGCCCAACGGGTTCCCGAGGCGGCCGTTTGGGGGCGCCTCGATCCGGGAACGGTCACGAAGAAAGGCGAGTCCCTGTTCCCGCGAGTGGAGGCCGGCGCGGCGTGAAAGCTCGCCGCGAAACACGCTCCTTCGACTGGCGGCTGAGGGTCGCAAGATTCATGTTTCACGTGAAGCTCCCCCGATTGACCCCAGCTTGAGACCGCGTATCGTTCGGCCGGGATGGGCCACCAGAACCCTGTACTCCCGGTGCAGCCGGGGGCGGTCGATACCCACTGCCACCTGTTTCTGTTAGACCGCGAACCTCGAGAGGTGGTGGAGGCCGCCAGGGCGTCCGGCGTCGATCGGATCCTGTGCGTGGGGATCGACCCAGCAACCAGCCGTCGCTCGCTCGAGCTCGCCGATGCGCTCGAGGGTGTGTTCGCAACGGCCGGGATGCACCCGCACGACGCCTCGACCCTCGACGGCGCCGCGGGGGCTCGGATCGAGGAGCTGCTCGGGGATCCGCGCGTGCTCGCGGTGGGGGAGACCGGCCTCGACTTCTTCCGCATGCGCTCGCCGCGGGAGGAGCAGGAGCGCGCGTTCGGCATCCACGTGGCGTGGAGCCTCGACGCCGGCAAGCCGCTCGTGGTCCACGTTCGCGACGCGTGGCCGGAGATCCTTCGACTCCTGGACGAGGGTTCTGCCGAACGAGTCGTGCTCCACTGCTTCAGCGGCGACGCGGCGATCGCGCGCGAGTGCGCCGCGCGCGGCTACTACGTGAGCTTCGCCGGCAACGTGACGTACCCGAAGAACGAACACCTGCGCGAAGCCGCGGCCGCGGTGCCGTTCGATCGACTGTTGGTCGAGACCGACAGCCCGTTCCTCTCTCCGACGTCACGACGTGGTCGCGACAACGAGCCCGCGAACATCGTCGAGACGATCGAGACCGTCGCGCGCGTTCGCGGCGAAACGTTCGAACGAACGCGAGACCTCACCGCCGCGAACGCGCGCGCCGCGTTTCCCGGTCTTCGATGAGTTGAAAACGGTGGAAAACCGCGAATTTCGGGCATCGAACAGGTGTTCTCTTTCAAGTTTGCAGTGAGGGTTGAGGGTTTGGTAGGGTCGGCCGCAATCCCAATGAAGGCTTCTGTCCGGCGCTGCCGCTTCCCCCAGAGGCCTTCCTCGATGAGGAGGAAGGTTGGCGGTTCGCGCGACGCGGGTGCGGCGGCTCCGGCTCCGCACGACGTTCCGGCGACTCACGTTCGCGAGCGTCGCGCTCGCCGTCGGGATCTCCGTGTTGCAGCTCCAGAGCGCGGCGGACGAGAGTCCGCTGACGGTCGGCGCGAGCTCCGCGCTGATCCACGAAGCATCGAGTCCAGATGTGGGGGTCTGGGTGGTGGAAGGGACGAGCCCGATCCGGCTTCGCGCCGGATTGGCGCTCGCCGAGGCGTACGCCTCCACGCCGAGCGTCGGTACATCCTCGGCCGTGGCCGCTCGAGTCGTCGTGACGGGGAAGGTCCACGACGTGCTCACCAATGCGACCACGGCCGGGGAGCTCCTCTCGGCCATGGGGATCGCTCCCGACGCTGACGACCGCGTCCTTCCATCCATCCAGTCCCCCCTTCACGCCGGCCAGACGATCCGCTTCGACCGCATCCGCGTCGTGACGCGCACGATGCGCAAGCCCATCCCCGCGACCACGAAGACCACGTACGTCGACGACCTCGCTCCCGGCGAGGTCCGCTGGGTGCACGCCGGCGTCCCCGGGTTCCTGCGCGAGACCTTTCGCCTCCGCATCCTGAACGGAGAGGTCGTCCACAAGGTGCTCCTGGACCGGTTGGTGATGCGCGCCGCCGTGCCGGCCCTGCGCGAGGTCGGAAGCTCGGACTCGAGCGCGAGCGGCACGCAGGTGGGCGAGGCGTCCTGGTACGAAGCGCCGGGCAGTGGCTTCACGGCCGCCCATCCGTGGCTCCCGTTCGGCACCGAGGTCACGGTCACGAACCTCGCCACCGGCGAGAGCGTCGTCGTGGTAATCAACGACCGTGGGCCCTTCGGAGGACGCATCATCGACCTCTCGCCGGAGGCCTTCTCGGCGCTGGCCCCGCTGGGCCAGGGCGTCATGCAGGTCCGCCTCACCTGGTAGGCACCGGTGACGGCCCTGCTGGGCCGCACGGCCGTCCGTGAGCTTGCGGCGCGCCACGGCATCCGCCCCTCGAGGTCGCTCGGGCAGCACTTCCTGATCGATCCGAACCTCGCGCGCGCGATCGCGGCCGACGCGGGGGTGGGTCCCGTCGACCGAGTGGTCGAGGTCGGGGCCGGCCTCGGGTCGCTC
This sequence comes from Actinomycetota bacterium, assembly GCA_036556805.1. Classification (GTDB taxonomy): domain Bacteria; phylum Actinomycetota; class UBA4738; order UBA4738; family HRBIN12; genus DATBIS01. Next base: position 24,195 of record DATBIS010000040.1, read on the forward strand.
ACCGTCGCCCTCGCGGCGACGGGCGCCGGGGTGGTCGCGATCGAGTTCGACCGCGCGGTGCTCCCCGCCTTGCGTGAGGTGACGGCGGGACTCGAGGCCGTCGAGGTGGTCGCGGCGGACGTCACGACGATCGACTGGCCGGCGACGCTCGGGGAGGACGCCTGGACGCTCGCCGCGAACCTCCCGTACAACATCGCCACGCCGCTCGTGCAACGGCTGCTCGAGGGCGTCCCGCAGATCGTCCGGATGGTGGTGATGGTGCAGCGCGAGGTCGGGGATCGGCTCGTCGCCCGGCCGGGCGATCCCGGCTACGGTCCGCTCGCGCTTCGCGTCGAGCACCACGCGATCGCGCGCCTCGTGCGGACCGTCCCCCCGGAGGTGTTCTGGCCGCGACCGGCCGTCGCCTCCGTCGTCGCGCGCATCGACCGTCGCGAGCGCCCTGCGGTCGTGATGGACGAGATACGCCTGTGGCGCGTGGTGGACGCGATGTTCGCCGCCCGCCGGAAGTCCGCTCGCGCCGCGCTCGCAACGATCGCCGACGATCCCGACGCCGTGCTCGCGGCGGCGAACGTCGACCCCGGGGCGCGTGCCCAGCAGCTGTCGCTCGCCGAGTTCGCGCGGATCGCGGAGGTCGCGTGAGCGCCGCCGTCCATCGAGCGGCGCACGCGAAGATCAACGCGTGCCTCCGGGTCCTGGGCGCCCGCGACGACGGCTATCATCAGATCGAGACGCTGATCCTGCCGATCGACCTCGCGGACGACGTCACCGTTCGGCCCTCGCCGACGCTTCGCGTGGACGTGCACGGCGAGTCTGGCCTCGCCGACGCGGTCGAGGCGGGCGGCATGAACCTCGCGCTCGTCGCCGCGCTCGCGCTCGCCGAGTCGTGCGGCGGCTCGAGCGGCGCCCTCGTCGAGATCGCGAAGCGGATCCCCGTCGCGGCGGGCCTCGGGGGCGGCAGCGCCGATGCCGCGGCGACGATGCTCGCGCTGAACGAGCTCTGGGCGTGCGGCCTCGACGTGGAGGTCCTGCTGGGGATCGGCGAGCGACTCGGCTCGGACGTGCCATCCCTGCTCGCGGGAGGGCCCGTGGTCGCGAGGGGTCGCGGCGAGCAGGTCGAGCCGATCGCGGCGCAGCCCACGCATTGGGCGCTCAAGACGTTCGATTTCCCGACGCGCTCTCCCGATGCCTACCGGTGGTGGGACGAGGACGGGGGGGACCCGGGGCCGGACCCCGGCGTCCTGTTCGCGGCCGCCGAGTCGGGTTCGTTCGAGACGCTCGGCGCAGCGCTCTTCAACGACCTCGAGGGGCCGGTGACGCGCCGCCATCCCGAGATCGGGAAGGCGAAGCGCGCCTTCCTCGAGGCCGGCGCGCTCGGCGCGGTGATGAGCGGGAGCGGGCCCACCGTCGCGGCGCTCGCGCGCCATCCGATGCAGGCTCAGAAGCTCGCGGCGGCCGTCCCGGGGTCGATCGTGGCGGTGGGCGCGTCAGGGCAGGGATAATCGAGTCCGATCCGGGGTGGTCTAACGGCAAGACGCGGGCCTTTGGAGCCCTCGATGGAGGTTCGACTCCTCCCCCCGGAACGATTCGATGACGGCAGGGTCACTCGTCCGATGGGGTTTCGCGAGCGCTGCCTTCGCTGAACGGGATCACCTCGATCGATGCGCTGTCCTTCACGGCACGCCGGACGATCGCCTCTGTCGGAATGGTGTCCTCCCCGATCACGTACCAATGACCCTTCTTCCACTTCGACCGGTTGGTACCCCAGTGCGCCGTTCCTGGGGGGTGATCCTTGACAAGTTCTTGCGTCACGGCGCCCCAGTCCTCCTCAGGGAAGTACACCCACGGGCCCAGCGGGCCGGTCGGCGCGTCGGCTGCAGGAGCGTCCACTCGAGGGGTCTGAATACCTTGGGAACGAAGATGTTCCACGACTTCATCAGGATCGATGCCGAACGAGTCAAGCCTTGAGCTTCCCCCCGAGCCACCAAAGACGATGGCCAGAAGAACGTGCTCGTCGGTGAGCCGTAACGCCCCCATTCCGACGGCGATGCCCTGTGCCCAGCCAAGGATCAACTGGTAGGTCGGGGTCGACGACACCCCCTCCGAACGGTCTTGCCCGTGCATTCGGTCCACGACCTGTCGACGAACATCCTGGTAGGTGATCCCGAGTTCGTTCAGAACCCTGACCGCAGCCGTTGGTGCCGGGGGTTTCAGCAACGCCAATAGGAAGTGGAGGTCGAGGCAGAATCCGTGCCGAAGGGCCTTCGCTTCAGCGAAGGCGCGGCGGGCGATGCTGGATGAACCGGAGGGATCCCACCGGGGTGTGCTTCCGAGCTCCTCGAGCAGCGCCCTCCACGAGTCGAACCCGTGCTCCCGGGCGATCGTCGCCTGAGCGTCTCGAAGCGTGAGATGCCAGCCTTCAAGCCGTCCGGCCGGGCGCCCGGCGAACTTCGGGTGCGAGGCTAGGACCCTAGCCACCGCCTCCTTGTCGCCGTGCTCGAAGCCGTGTTTGAGCTCCTTGGCACGGATTCGAAGCTGACGCAGATCCCGACGATCCGACGATGAAGTCATGCGAACTCCTCCCCATCGTGCCCGGGTCGGCTGGTTCGGGCGGGTCGGAGATCACGTCTCAAACGATCGATCCTGCAGGTGGACTCGGTCCTTGCCGCCGACGGGAGGCGTCCTGCTCCGCGCTGGCGAAAGTGTACGCCAAGCATCTGGAAGGCCTTCAGCGCGCTACACGATCGGCGCCCGCAGCCTGCGGCGACCGGGCTTGCTCCCCTAAGATGCGGCGGCGGACAAAGGAGGGGTTCCTGTGGCGACGGTCGAGACCGCCCCGGCGGGGTTCGTGCGGCAGGACGGCAAGGAGAAGGTCACCGGCACCGGCCGGTATACCGCGGACCTCACCTTCACGGGCATGGCCCACGCGAAGTTCCGCTACGCCGACCACTCCCACGCCAAGATCCTGAAGATCGACACGTCGAAGGCGAAGGCGCTGCCCGGCGTCGTCGCGGTCCTCACGCAGGACGATCTGCCCGACGTGCGCTACGGAGGCTTCGTGCAGGATCGGTATCTCTTCGCGAGGAACACCGTTCGGTTCGAGGGGGAGATCGTCGCCGGGGTCGTCGGGGTCACGGAGGAGATCGCCGCCGAGGCGGCGCGACTGATCGAGGTCGAGTACGAACCGCTGCCCGTCGTGACGGACTTCGTCGCCGCGATGGAGCCCGGCGCGACGCTGATCCACCCCGATCTCCCGTCCTACGACAAGGACGAGAACATCGTCGCCGACGGCAACACGATGGCCTATCACACGATCGTGAAGGGCGACGCCGAGACCGCGATGGCGGGCGCCGACGTCGTCGTGAAGAGCCACTACGTCTCCGACGCGTCGCAGGGAGTGCCGATCGAGCCCCGCGCCGTCGTGGCGCAATGGCAGGGCGACAAGGTCACGATCTGGTCCTCGACGCAGGTGCCGTACGCCGCTCGCGCCGGCGTCGCGCAGACGCTCCAAGTGCCCGAGGCGAACGTGCGGGTCGTCGTCCCGCTCCTCGGCGGCGGGTTCGGCGCGAAGTGCGACCTGCACTTCGAAGGGCAGGTCGCGGCGCTCGCCCGAGCCGCCCAGCGGCCCGTTCGCCTGGTCCTGTCGCGCGAGGAGGAGTTCACGATCATCGCGCAGCGCCGCGAGGGAATCGCGATGGATTTCGAGACCGGCGTGACGCGGGACGGCCGTCTCGTCGCTCGTCGGGCGAAGCTCGTCCTGGACAAGGGCGCGTACTGCGGCGAGGGCGGGTTCCTCGGACAGATGGCCGCGATGCACGCGTGCGGGCCGTACCAGATCGACCACATCTCGGTCGAGGCGTTCCTGAACTACACGAACAACCAGCCCTCGGGCTCGGTCCGCGCGCCGACGGCGCCCCAGGTCTGCTGGGGGCTGGAACAGCACATGGACGAGGTTGCGGCCGCGATCGGCATGGATCCCGTCGACCTCCGTCGTCGCACGTTGATCGAGGAGGGCGCCGAGGGTCCGACCCGGCAGGTCTTCGACAAGGTCGGCGTTCGCGACACGCTGGAGCGAGCGGTCGAGATGATCGGCTACGGCCGCGAGCTGCCCGACGACGAGGCGATCGGCGTCGCGGTCGGATGGTGGCCGTGCATGCCGGCGCCGTCCGGCGCGTACGTGCAGATGAACGGCGACGGCAGCGCGACGATCGTGACGGGCGCGCAGGAGAACGGCAGCGGCGCGGTGATGGCGATGCCGATCTTCGTCGGGCAGGAGCTCGGCATCGATCCGAACGACGTCTCGATCCTGTATCAGGACACCGACGTCGCGCCGTGGGACATGGGGTCGTGCGGATCGCAAACGACCTTCAACAGCGGGCGCGCGATCCTTGCGGCCGCGCAGGAGGTCCGCGAGCAGCTCCTCGAAGCGGCCGCCGAGCAGCTCGAAGCGGACCGGGACGACCTCGAGCTCGCCGGCGGCGTGGCGCGCGTCAAGGGTTCGCCCGACCGCTCGGTCGCGATCACGGATCTCGTCGGCGAGATCGGCACGGTGCACGGGAAGGGCTCGGGCGAGGTCCTCGATGCGCCGACCGGAGACACGGGCGGGTGCGTCGGACGCCTCGGGAACGAGACGTTCCTGGCCCCACAGCTGATCACTCAGGCGGCCCACGTCAAGGTCGACCGCGCGACCGGCGTCGTGCGCGTCCTGAAGGTCGCGGCCGCCCACGACTCCGGGCGGATCCTGAACCGGGCGGGCGCGGACGGGCAGGTGCTGGGCGGCGTGGTGATGGGGGTCGGTCTCGCGCTGTCCGAGGGAACGATGCTCGATGACCAGGGTCGGCAGCGGAACCCGCATCTGCTCGACTACAAGTTGCTCACGTGCTCCGACACCCCCGAGATCGAGGTCGACTGGATCGAGTACGACTCCGTGGGGCCGCGGGGGACGAAGGGCGTGGGCGAGCCGCCGCAGGTCCCGACCGCCGGCGCGATCGCGAACGCGATCTCGAAGGTGATCGGCCGGCACGTGCGGCGTCTCCCCATGACGCCGGAGCGCGTCTGGGAGGCCGCTCGCGGATGACTCGGTCGTTCACCTCCGCGGCCACGGTCGACGACGCGCTGGCGGCGTTGTCCGGCGGCGCGCGACCGGTCGCGGGCGGCACCGACCTGGTCGTGGGAGCCCGCCAGGGGAAGGCCCCGCTGCCCGATGCGATCGTCGCGATCGACCGGATCCCGGGCTTCCGCGTGATCGACGTCTCCGATCACGGGCTTCGGCTCGGCACGCTCGTGACCCACGGCGACATCGTGGCGAGCGAAGAGATCCGCACGCGATACGCGGCGCTCGCCGACGCCTCGGCGATCGTCGGGTCGCACGCGACGCGAGCGCAGGGCACGATCGGGGGCAACGTGATGAACGGGTCGCCGGCGATGGATACCGGCGGCCCGCTGCTGTGCTTCGGCGCGGCGGCAACCCTCCGCTCGGCGTCCGGCGAGCGTTCGATCGGCCTCGACGAGCTGTGGACGGGTCCGGGTTCGACCTCGGCGCGATCCGACGAGCTGCTCGTGGCCATCGACGTGCCGGCGCCCGCCGACGGGACCGGATCCTGCTACGTGCGCTTGGAGTACCGCCGACAGATGGAGATCGCGGTCGTGGGCGCGACCGTCGTCGTCACGGTGGACGGCGACCGGGTCGTCGACGCTCGCGTCGCGATCACGGCGCTCACGCCGACGATCCGGCGGGTGCCCGACGCCGAGTCGGCGCTCGTCGGCACCGACGGTGCCGGGGACGCGATCGAGGCCGCCTCGGCCGCCGCCGCGGCTGCCTCGACCCCGATCAGCGACGTTCGCGGGTCGGCCGAGTACCGGCGGGCGATGGCCGCGGTGATCGCGAACCGCGCGATCACCGCCGCCCTCACACGGGCGCGCGGCGGCAGCGTCCCGATCCCCGCGAGTCCCGCGCTGCACGGAGCGAGCTGATGGAGCCGACGATGAAGGTCGCTGCAACGCTCCACGTGAACGGCACCGACTATCCCGTCGAGCTGGATCCGCACGCCAGCCTCCTGAAAGCGGTGCGCGAGGAACTCGGTCTCACCGGATCGAAGGAAGGCTGCGACGACTCCGAGTGCGGCGCCTGCATGATGCTGCTCGACGGCGAGCCCTTGAACGCGTGCTCCTACTTGGCCTTGCAAGCCGAGGGCCGCGAGGTCACGACCGTGGAGGGACTCGCGGGGGACGACGACGTCGGACCGCTCCAGCGGGCGTTCCTGCAGCAGTTCGGCGTGCAGTGCGGGTTCTGCACCCCCGGGATGCTCGTGTCCGCGACCGCGCTGCTGCGGCGCAACCCCGATCCCACCGAGGAGGAGATCCGGATCGGGCTGTCCGGGAACCTCTGCCGGTGCACGGGCTACCGAGGGATCGTCCGCGCCGTTCGGCAGGTTGCATCGGGAGACGTGCCGCCGCTCGGGTCCGCGCCGGTCCATCCGGACACGACGCCTCCACACCGCGCCGGCTGACGTTCGCCTCCCGACACTAGCCCGGAGGGTCGGGCTCCTCGGCGCCGTCGGGCCAGGCGGCGATGCAGACCTTGTTGCCGGCCCGGTCCGAGAGGATCCATGCGGCCGGCGCGCTCGAGTCGTCGACGAGGCGCCCACCCGCGGCGAGCGCCGCAGCGACGCGGGCCTCACTGTCCTCTCGCGCGACGGACACGTCGACGTGCATCGCGTGCCGGAGCGGCTTCTCGGGGTCGAGCTCCTGCATCCACACGGTCGAACCGTGACCGAGCGGGTCGACCGCGTTGTCCTCGGCCCTCGGGGCGTAGCCCAGCACCGCGCGCCAGAAGCCCACGTCGACGTCGTTGGGCTTCGAGGCGATCGCGACCTGAATCTCCTGGACGGCGCCGCGGTCGGCCAGCGCGCCGGCCGACCTGGCCACGGCCGAGACGCTGCGCGCGAGCTCCACGTGCAGCCGGTCGAGCTGGAACACGCCGCGCGTCAGCCGCACGGAGACGTGGCTCGAGCCGATCGTCAGCAGCAGTCCCGATGCGTCGAGACCCGGCACCCGTGCGATCGCTGCTGCGAGGCCCGCCGCCTCGCTGATCGACCCGACGCGAAAGACGGCCGTCGCGCCGCCGTGCAGCACGACCCAATCGTCGAGGCCCTCGGCGACGAGGAAGTCTTGCCATCCCTGCTCGCTCATCCGAGGAGACCGTTCCCCGCGAGGAAGGCGGTCGCGACGGCGGCCACACTCTGCCCGTCGAGCGCGACCTTCCCGACGAGCTCGGTCACCGTTTCGCTGGTGAGCCGGGCGCTCACGGCGTCCAGCAGCCGCCGCACCTCGTCGTCAAGCTTCTCGTTGCGCATGACGGGCGTGATGTTCTCCGCGTCCTGGAGGTGTCGGTCGTCGATGAGCGGGATGAATCCGTTCGCCTCGATGCTCGGGTCGGTCGAGAACATCAGCGCGATCTGGACCTCGTCGGCTTCGAGCGCGGCGACGGTGAGCGGCCCTCCCGCGTCCAGCGGCTCGAAGTCGTCGAAGAGGATCCCGTAGACGTCTCGAAGGCCCGGCAGGCAGAAGGGGCGGAGCGGACACTCGGGCGGTGCGCCGATTGACAGCCGGTCGGCAACCGGCGCAAGCGAGCTCAGCGTCGTGAGGTCGAATGCCTCCGCGGTCTTCGCGTTCGCCACGAACTGGTTCGTGTCCTGGGCCGGGGACGGCGTGAGCACCGTGATGCCCTTCGGCCGAAGGCGCTCGCCGACCTGCATCGCGACGTCCCCCGGATCGCTCGACGCCTGCGCGTTGGAGTCGAGGAAGAGAAGCAGCGACGACAGGTATTCGGGCTTCAGATCGATCTGGCCCGACTCCAACGCGCTCTGTGAGACCTCGCGAGACCTCATGCCGAACGCTCGCTCGACCGTGTAGCCGGCGTGCTCCAGGACCTGCGCATAGATCTCCGCAACGAGCTGGTTCTCGGTGAAGGCGCCGGACACCCCGACGACGATCGAGCTCGCGCTGGACGGATCACCCGTTCCCGACGAGCCGGAGCGGACGCATCCCGCGGTGAGCATGCCGGCTGCGAGCACGGCGACGAGGAAACCGGACCGTCTCACGTCGACGGAACCTCGAGCGGCACGTTCGACGTGCGGCCGAGCAGCGCGCGAGCCGGTGTCCGCCCCTTGCCCTTCAGGTCCAGCATCCGGGTGGGCCCGAACTCGTACCGGTCCACCAAGCGATCCGCCGTTGCCTCGGACACCAGAAGCTCACCCGGCGCGGCCTGCTCCTCCAGCCTGCTCGCGACGTTCACGGTGTCGCCCCACAGGTCGTAGGCGAACTTCTTCCGCCCGATCACGCCGGCGACCGCAGGCCCGGTGGCCGCGCCGCCGTGCACCACGATCGCGTCGCCGGACGGCCATCGCACCGAACCGGTTTCCCGGATGACGTCGACGGCCATCGCGACGGCGGCTCCCGCATGATCGGCCATCGCAACCGGCACGCCGGCGACGGCCATGTACGCATCGCCGAGCGTCTTGACCTTTTCGAGACCGTGGCGGTCGGCGAGGTCGTCGAAGAGGCTGAACAGCTCGTCCAGGGCGTGGGCGAACTCATCCGGCGAACAGCGAGCGGCCTGCTGGGTCGAACCCACCGCGTCGAGGAAGATCACCGTCACCTCGTCGAACGCTTGCGCGATCCGGCGGCCGGACGTGACCTTGAGCTGGTCGACCACGACCTGCGGCAGGATGTTCAAGAGCAGGCTGTCCGACCGCAATCGCTCCTGATCGAGCTGACGTTCCCGCAGGAACAGCGTTCGTCGAAACCGCTCCATCCGATGCGCCGCCAGGCCGCCGAGGAACCCGAACGAGACGAGATAGAGCGTCGCGAGCACCTCGCTCACCGGCGCGATGTACCGAGTGGAGACGGCGTAGGGCAGATAGGCGCCGATGCCGATCAGCGTGATGAGCAAGACCAGCACGAACCGCAGCCGCAGCAGCGTGTAGCTGAATGCGGTGATGAGGATGACACCGACGTACCCGTACTCGGTGGGAAGCGTCTGGATCTGCGAGGTGTAGTACACCCACGAGAACATCGTCGCGGTCGCGATGACGACCACGACCCATTCCCAGATCCGGCCGAAGAACGATGTGAAGGTGAGCGCGAACCCGACCACGAGCAGCGGGATGAACACGCCCCACCGCATGATCCGGTCGAGCCGAAGCTCGGAGAGCGCCAGGATGTAGGGGCGGAGGAGCAGACCCCAGGACACCCAGAGAAGGGTCCCGACCACGAATGCGAAGCGAAAGTTGCCGAGGTGGTGTCGGAACTCGTCGGCCCGGAACGCCGACTCGAGCTCCGGGTCGCGGAACCGCAGCCGCAGCCGATCCAGGCCGAGGGGCAACCGGCGGGAAGACTCGCCAACCGCCGTCGGTGTATCGATCTGGTCCATCGCCCCTCTCGCGTCGTACGGTCCGGCCGAAGGGGCCGGAGCATCGAGGCTACCGAGATAGGGGCGTTACGACCCCGGGCCGAACAGCGAGGAGGCGACGCCCGGGATCTGCTCGCGGAACGCGAGGAGCGCCTCCAGCACCGGTTCGAGCTCGTAGGGGCTCGGGCTCGCGCGGAGGTCCTCTCGCATCACCATCAGCCACCCGTCGGCGAGCTCGTAGTCGAACTGGACCGGCGAGCTCATGAGCCACGCCATCATCCGCTGATCGACGATCGCGTTCGAGACGCGCGGGTCCGAGGCGTACACGAGCCACTGACGGTTGAAGTCCTCCAGCTCGAACGTGACGCGGTCGAGTCGCAGCTCGTCGATCGATCTCTCGTCGGGCGGAACCTTGCCGATGTGCAGGGGCGACGTACGGGCGTCGATCGGGGTGAGGCCGAGCCACCAGTGCTCGTCCTGATTCGTCTTCGCGGTGTGCCACGGGAGGCTGAGCAGCCGGACCTCGGCGCCGTGCCAGGTGCCCTCCATCGCGTCGTTCACGCGCCCACCGCCTCCCCGGTGGAACAACGGCATGCGCAGCTCCGATCGCGTCGTGTGCGGATCGGACCCCGGGTGGTACGTGAGCCCCAACGCGGCGGCGCGCTCCGCCCACTTGTTCGCGAACACGCTGCGCAGACGGTCGAAGATCGAGCTCACGACGATCCGCGCTCCTCGGCACCGTCAGGCCAGGCGGCGATGCAGACCTTGTTGCCGGCTCGGTCCGAAAGGATCCATGAGCCGGGCGCGCTCGACTCGTCGACGATCCGCCCGCCCGCGGCGAGCGCAGCCTCCAGGCGGGCCTCGATGTGCTCGCGGGCGACGGATACGTCGACGTGCATCGCGTGCCGGAGCGGCTTCGCGGTGTCGAGCTCCTGCATCCACACCGTCGAACCGTGGCCGAGCGGGTCGACCGCGTTGTCGTCGGCCCGCGGGGCGTAGCCGAGGACCGCCCGCCAGAAGGCGAGGTCGATGTCATCCGGCTTCGCGGCGATGGCGAGCTGCACCTCCTGCACCGCACCGCGATCGGACGCTGCGCCGCACGATCGGGCCGCGGCGGAGACGGCGCGCGCGAGCTCGACGTGTCGCGGCTCGAGCTGCCACACATCGCGGGTGAGACGCACCGTCACGCGATCGGAGGCGAGCGTGAGCAGCGTGCCGGACCCCTCGACGCCGGGTGCGCTCGCGATCGCCTCGGCCAGCTCGGCCGCTTTGCCGATCGACCCGGTGGGGAAGACGGCCGTGGCGCCGCCGTGCAGCACGACCCAATCCTCGACGCCGTCGGCGTGGAGGAAGTCCTTCCAGCCCTGTTCGCTCACCGCAGACCCCGCGTCGGCGCCACTCGGGCGGACGATAGCAGGAGGCACTCTCTCGCTGCGCGGAGGTGCGCGTTAGGCTCCGGTCGATGAGACATCCACCTGCCTCGTACTTCGACACGTCCGCGTGGGATCCGCGCGACGTGCTCTCGGGGGGATCGCGCATGGTGCCGATCGAGACGCCGAGCGGCACGTTCCGCGTCTGGACGAAACGGATCGGCACCAACCCGGAGCTGAAGGTGTTGCTCCTGCACGGCGGCCCCGGGTCGAGCGACGAGCTCTACGAGTGCTTCGACGTGTGGTTCCCGGCCGCGGGCATCGAGTACTACTTCTACGATCAGCTCGGGTCGTTCCGCAGCGATCAGCCCGACGATCCCTCGCTCTGGGATCTCGACCGCTTCGTCGACGAGCTCGAGCAGGTGCGTCGGGCGCTCGAGCTGGACCGACGCAACTTCGTGCTCCTCGGGCAATCCTGGGGCGGGCTCCTCGCGATGGAGTACGCCCTGCACCACCAGCAGCACCTCAAGGGCCTCGTGATCTCGAACATGATGTCGAGCGCGCGCCTCTACAACGAGTACGCGACCGACGTCCTGATGCCCGCGATGGATCGGGACGTCCTCGCGGAGATCCAGCGGTTCGAAGCGACGGGAACCACCGACGATCCGCGTTACGAAGAGCTGCTCATGGAGCATCACTACGTCCTGCACGTCTGCCGCATGCCGTGGAACGAATGGCCGGACCCGGTGAAGCGCGGGATCGCTCACATCAATCCGGCGATCTACGTTCCGATGCAAGGCCCCAGCGAGCTCGGGCTGAACGGCACGCTCGAGGACTGGGATCGCTCCGGGGACCTGAAGGACATCGACGTGCCGACGCTCGTGATCGGCGCGACCCACGACACGATGGACCCCGAGCACATGCGGTGGATGTCGGAACAGCTGCCGCAGGGCCGGTACCTGCACTGCCCCAACGGGAGTCACCTGGCACAGTTCGACGATCCCGGGCACTACTTCCCCGGGCTCATCGACTTCCTGCGATCCCTCGAAGGGTTCGGCTTCGACACCTCGTAGGTGAGGTAGGCGAACCCGCCCTCCGCCGCCACGTCCACCAGCTTCAACGCGGGGAACGTCAGGCGCCGGGGGAGGAGGGGCGCGCCCGCGCCGAGCGTCACCGGCGCGAGGTGGATCAGCAGCTCGTCGAGGAGCCCGTGGTCGGCGAACTGACCGACGAGGTCGCCGCCGCCCACCAGCCAGACGTTGCGATCCCCGGCGGCCTCGGTCATCTCGGTATGGACGGGCCTCACGTCCCCCTGCACGAACGTGAGGTCCGCGTTCGGGATCGTCGGCAGCTCACGGTGGGTGAAGACCCAGCACGGGACGTCGCCGTACCACTCGTGCCACTTCTCGGGCTGGTCCAGCAGGTGCTCTGCGTCGAGCGCCCACCGGTAGGTGGTCGCGCCCATCGCCATCGCGCCCACCGCCCCGAAGAAGGCCTCCCACCTGCCCTCCTCGTGATCCGAGGGGTGCGCCTCGTACAGCCAGCCTGAGCGAGTTGTCGGCGTCGGCGATGAGCCCGTCGAGGCTGCTCGCGGTGAAGTACTGCGTCTTTCCCATCGCGCCCCGAGTCTCCCACGGGCCCCGGCGTTGCCGCGAGGGAGCGCGTCCCGGACAATGGTCCCCCCCGAGGGGAATCGATCGAGTGGGCGACGCCAAGACGACGAAGACCTCCCGCCGGACGCTCGCGGCCGTGGTGCTCGCGGCCGGCAAGGGCAAGCGCATGAAGTCGGCATCGCCGAAGGTGCTCGCCCCCGTCTGCGGCAAGCCCGCGCTGTGGCACGTGCTCGAGACCGCGCGCGCCGCCCGGCCCGACCGCATCGTGATCGTGGTCGGCAAGCAGGCCGCCGAGGTCCGCGCCGCCGTCCGGTCGTGGGGGATCTCGCCCGAGCCCACGTTCGTGCAGCAGAAGGAGCAGCTCGGCACCGGGCACGCGGTGCTCTCCGCCCGGAAGGCCGTGCGGGATGCCGACGACGTCCTCGTCGCGAACGGCGACTTCGACCCGGTGCGCCCCGAGGACGTTCGGCGGCTCGTCACGACCCACCGCCGCACGAAGGGCGCGGCGGCGGTCCTTACCGCCGAGCTCGACGACCCCGGCGGCTACGGCCGGGTCGTTCGCAACGGCGCCCGCGTGGTGCGCGTGGTGGAGGAGGCCGACGCCTCCGACGACGTGCGCCGGCTCAGGGAGGTCGCGACGAACTGGGCGGTGTTCCGGCGCGCCGACCTGTTCGAGGTCCTGCCGAAGGTCGGCCGCGACAACCGGCAGCGAGAGTACTACCTGAACGACGCCTATCCGCTCCTGATGGAGGGCGGCGAGCGCGTGACCGCCCTGCTCGGCGACACCGGCGGCGCGATGGGGCTGAACTCACGGGCCGGCCTCGCCGCGGTGCAGCGCGTCGTGCGCGAGCGCATCAACGAGCGGCATCTTCGCAACGGCGTCACGATCGTGGACCCCGCCGCGACCTACGTGGACGCCGGCGTTCGTATCGGTCGCGACACCATCCTTCGCCCGATGACGTTCCTCGAGGGTGACACGCGCATCGGAGCCGGCTGCGACGTGGGGCCCTCCACCCGGGTGGTGGACTCCGTGGTGGGCGATCGCACCACGATCACGTTCGCGGTCGTGCTGGAATCGACGATCGGCCGGGACGCGAGCATCGGCCCGTTCGTGCGCATCCGTCCCGGCGTGCGGATGGGCGACCGGTCGAAAGCGGGGGCGTTCGTCGACCTGAAGAACGCCAAGATCGGCGAGGGATCGAAGGTGCCCCACCTCTCCTACGTGGGGGACGCGGTGATCGGCCGCAACGCGAACATCGGGGCGGCCACCGTCGTCGTGAACTACGACGGCTACGCGAAGCACCAGACCGTGATCGGGGACGACGCGAGGATCGGTTCGGATACCATGCTCATCGCCCCCGTGCGGGTGGGGAAGGGCGCGGTGACGGGAGCGGGATCGGTGATCACGAGCGACGTGCCGGCGGGCGCGCTCGCCGTCGAACGCGCCGAGCAGAAGGTCGTCACGGGCTACCGCAAGCGCAAGGACGCGCAGCATCGATCGAAGGGGACCTGATGGAGATCATCACCAAGAAGCGCATGATGCTCTTCGCCGGCACGATCCATCCGGCGCTCGGGCACGAGATCGCCGACAACCTCGGGATCCCGGTGAGCCACTCCGAGCTTCGCCGGTTCGCCTCGGGCGAGATCTACTTTCGGGCCGAGGAGAGCGTGCGCGGAGCCGACGTCTTCGTCGTGCAGACTCACTACGAGCCCGTGAACGAGGCGCTCATGGAGCAGCTCGTGATGCTCGACGCGATGAAACGCGCGAGCGCCAAGCGCATCACGGCCGTGATCCCGTACTACGGGTACTCGCGGCAGGACAAGAAGGCGCTCTCGCGCGAGCCGATCAGCGCGAAGCTCGTCGCCGATCTCCTGTCGATGGCGGGCGCGAACCGGGTCGTCTCGGTCGATCTGCACAGCGGGCAGATCCAGGGCTACTTCAACTTCCCGTTCGATCACCTCACCGCGCTGCCGATCCTGTCGAGCTACCTCGAGGAGCTCGGCCTCTCCGGTGACGACCTCGTGATCGTCGCCCCGGACGCCGGCCGCATCAAGACCGCGGAGAAGCTCCGCGAGTACATGCACGCGGACCTCGCGTTCCTCTACAAGCGCCGCTCCCGCAAGGAGGCGCACCGGATCGAGGAGATGGCGGTGGTGGGCGAGGTCGACGGGCGGCCGTGCGTGCTCGTCGACGACATGATCGACACGGCGGGAACGGTCGCGAAGGGCGCCACGGCGCTCGCGGCGCAGGGCGCCGGACCGATCTTCGCAGCGGCCACGCACCCGATCCTGTCGGGAAAGGCGCGGCAGTCGCTCGAGGAGTCACCGATCGAGCAGGTGGTCGTCACGAACACGGTGCCGATCCCGGAGGAGCGGTACTTCGACAAGCTGAAGGTGCTCTCGATCGCGCCGCTCATCGCGTCGGCGCTCCGCGCGGTCTTCGAGGAGAGCTCGGTGAGCGAGATCTTCGGCGGCGACAACCAGCTCTGACCCGCGCGAACGGGCGTCGCGATCGGGGTCGGCCCCGGACCCCGTGCGATACGATGCCCGGCCGAACCCACCGAATCGAAGGATCTCGTCGTCATGGAAGCGAAGCTCGTCGCGGAGCGGCGTGAGGGCACCGGCAAGGGCGTGGCGCGGAAGCTGCGGGCGGCCGGCCGCGTGCCCGCGGTGCTCTACGGGCAGGGCCAGGAGGCCGTCGCGATCTCGGTCGACGCCCGGGAGCTCGTGCACCTGTTCCACCAGGCCGCGAGCGCGAACGTCCTGCTCGATCTCATGCTCGACGGGAAGGCGCACCTCACGATCCCGCGCGAGGTGCAGCGAGACCACATCCGCGACCGCTTCGTGCACGTGGACTTCCTCGTGGTGCGGCGCGACGAGAAGATCGCGGTGAACGTGGAGGTCGTCGAGGTCGGCGAGGCGCCGGGCGTGAAGGCGGGCGGCGTGGTGGAGCACCACCTGCGCGAGCTGCACGTGGAGTGCTTTCCGCAGGACGTGCCCGAGCACATCGACGCCGATATCTCGCAGCTCGAAATCGGCGACATGCTCCACGTTCGCGACCTCGTTCCACCGCAGGGCGTGACGGTGCTCACGAACCCGGACGACGCGGTGCTCTCCGTGATCACGCCGGCGGCGCTCCGCGTCGAGGCGGAGCTCCTGCTGCCCGGCGAGGAGCCGGCCCCCGAGCCGGAGGCCGAGGAGGAGGCACCGGCCGAGGAGGCCGCAGAGGGCGAGGAGGCTCCCGCTGCCGAGGAGGGCGGCGGCGAGGCGTAGCCGATGCCCTGGCTCGTCGCGGGCTTGGGCAACCCCGGCGCGCGCTACGCCGAGACGCGGCACAACCTCGGGGCCCGCGTGGTCGAGGCGATCGCCGGGGAAGGCGGGAAGCGCTTCCGCAAGGTTCGGTTCCTCCCCGCCGAGACGGCCGAGCTCGAGATGGACGGCGAGCGCGTGTGGCTCGCACGCTCGCTTCGGTTCATGAACGAGTCCGGCCCGTCGTACGCGAGCCTCGCCGCGAAGCACGAGATCCCCCCCGAGCACGTGATCGCCGTGCACGACGAGATCGACCTGGCGTTCGGCGGTCTGCGCGTGAAGCTCGGCGGCTCCACCGCGGGCCACAACGGCCTGCGGTCGTTGCAGCGCTCCCTGGGTTCGCCCGACTTCCTCCGGGTGCGGCTCGGCGTCGGTCGGCCGCCCGGCCGGCAGGATCCCGCCGACTACGTGCTTCGCCCCTTCACGAAGCGCGAGCAGGCCGACGTTGCCATCCTCCTTGACGACGGCGCCGATGCGGTGCGGTCGCTCATCGCCACCGACCTCGCCACGACGCAGGACCGGTTCAACCGCTCGGGTCCGCGCTGAAGAGCCGACGCGTCGTCGGCCGCGTGGGGGCAGGCACGCTCGAGCGGTGACCCCGACCTTCGACCTAACGAAGATCGGGTAACGGGGGGGTCCCAACTCCGACCGATGACCTCGTGGTGGCATGTCGGATCTTCGAGACTGCCGT
Source organism: Actinomycetota bacterium (assembly GCA_036556805.1). GTDB lineage: Bacteria > Actinomycetota > UBA4738 > UBA4738 > HRBIN12 > DATBIS01. The sequence goes on from DATBIS010000040.1 coordinate 40,587, forward strand.
CCGATGTACCCGGGCTCGCGCGAGCCGATCCTTACACCGACCGGAAAGAGGAGGTGGTGGATGCGGGCGAAGTTCCACTCCATCCCGTGGAAGCACCTGGTGTACACGGGAGCCACGCTCGCCACGTTCCTGCTTGCCGCCGGTGCGAAGTTCAAGAACAGCTGAGGCCGGCGAGGGGTGGGAAGGAAGGAGTAAGCGAATGCGGCTTCGTCTTCGCAGGATCGTGTACTCGCTCGGCTCCATGATCGTGCTCGTCATGGCGATCGGCGCCGGGTGGAAGAACTGGGACTAACACCGGTCCCGCCGGTATCCGCTACCCCCGAAGGGTTCCCCCCGGGCCCGACGGGGGTAGCAGCCTGTTCGGGGTCCGTTCGGCCCCGTTCCGCGGGTCTTCAGAGGCCCTGCCCGTTGCCGATAGGAACAACGTGAAGCTCGTCCTTCCCATCTTCGTCCTGGCGGCGATCGTCGGCCGGCTCAGCGGGGGAAGATTCTCGAATCTGGACAGGCTCCGCCCGGCCTGGATGCCGCTCGCGCTGATCGGCTTCGCGTTGCAGGTGGCTCCCGTCCCCGGCACGTGGCCGCTGGTCTTGCTGCTCGCGTCGTTCGTGGTGCTCTTCATCTTCGCGGTGAGGAACGTCCGGCTTCCGGGCTTCCCGCTCGTCCTTCTCGGCGTCGTTCTCAACGGCCTCGTGATCGGCGTGAACCACGGCATGCCGGTGTCGGAGCGCGCGATCGTGGCTTCCGGGCAAGAGGACGCGCTGGCGGGGCTCGTCGCGGCACCGACCGCGAAGCATCATCTCGCCGGCGACGACGACGAGCTGTTGTTCCTCGGCGACGTGATCGCGATCCCGCAACCGGTCGGCCAGATCGTGAGCGTGGGGGACGTGTTCACCTACGCGGGCGCAGCGTGGGTGATCGTCGCGGGGATGCGGAGGAGATCCGCGATCGTCGCGAGGGTGCCGGTGCCGCTTCGCGTTCCCGAAGGCGAGGGCGCCCGTGCAAGCTAGCGGAACCGAACGCGTGGCCCACGACCGGCGCCCTGCGATCATCGCGCTGGAGCTCACGATCGTCCTGCCGCTCGTTGCGCTGCTCACGTACCTCATCGACCACAACACGACGGAGTTCCTCGACTGGCGGATCCTCGTCTGGGCCGGAGCGATCGCGGTCGTCGATCTATTGCCGGTTGCGGCCGCGGGCGAGATCAAGTTCAGCCTGAGCTTCCCGATCGAGCTGTCGGCGGCATTGCTGTACCAGCCGGGCGTGGCGGCGTTGATCGCGTTCCTCGGCGCGTTGGACAGGCGCGAGTTGCGCCGGGAGCTGCCGTTCCTGAAGGCCGTCTACATCCGCGGGCAGATCGCCTTCTCGGTGGCGGCCGAGAGCCTCGTCTTCCACACGGTCGCCGGAGATCTCCACGCGCCGTGGTGGAAGCTCGGGCCGGCCGTGCTGCTCGCGTCCCTCGCCGGCTACCTGCTGAACGCGTTCGTCGTCGCGACGTACGCGCACCTGCAAACCGGCGAGTCCACGATGAAGATCCTCCGCGAGATGCACGTCGGGGTGTTCGGCGAGTTCGTGATCTCCTACATGGGGCTCGCGCTGTTCTCGGTGCTCGTCGCGATCTCGACGCAGACGACGGGGCTGTGGGCCCTCGTGGTGTTCGTGGCGCCGCTCGCCTTCGCGCGGCAGATGTTTCAGCGGACGCACTCGCTCATGGTGGCCACCGACGAGCTCGCGGAACGCCAGAAGGAGAACGAGCACCAGGCCTTGCACGACTCCCTCACCGATCTCCCGAACCGGATGCTGTTCCTGCGCACGCTCGGCGAGGTGTCCGATCGATGTCGCGAGTCGGACGGCATGTTCGGCGTGCTGATCATGGACCTCGACCGGTTCAAAGAGGTCAACGACACGCTCGGCCATCACTACGGCGACCTGTTGTTGCAGGAGATCGGGCCGCGCCTGTCGCGCGTGCTCCGCGAGGGCGACCTCATGGCTCGGCTGGGTGGGGACGAGTTCGGCATCGTGCTGCCCGACCTGCCCGACGGCTCGATGGCCGTCCGCATCGCGCAGCGCCTGCTCGAGGAGATGGAACAGCCGATCGCCGTCGAGGGGTTGCTGCTGGACGTGTCGGCGAGCATCGGGATCGCGCTGTTCCCACATCACAGCGACGACGTCGAGACCCTGCTCCGTCGCGCCGACATGGCGATGTACGCCGCGAAGGACGCGGGCAGCGGCGTCTACGAGCTCTACGACCCGTCGTTCGACCAGTACTCGCCCAGCAGGCTCACGCTGATCGGGCAGGTGCGACCGGCGATCGAGAACGAGGAGTTCGTCCTGCACTACCAGCCCAAGGTGCACCTGGAGGATGGGCGTCTCGCCGGCGTCGAGGCACTCGTGCGGTGGGAGCATCCCGAGCGCGGCCTCGTGCCGCCCGACGAGTTCATCCCGCTCGTCGAGCAAACCGTGCTGCTGCGGCCGCTCACGCAGTACGTGCTGAACGAGGCGCTCCGGCAATGGTGCGATTGGAAGGTCCTCGGGATCGACGTGCCGGTCGCGGTGAACCTCTCCGCGCGCAACCTGCTCGACCCGCAGCTGCCCGAACAGGTCGAGGAGGCGCTCGGGCGGAACGGAGCCCCCGCCTCCGCGCTCTCGTTCGAGCTCACCGAGAGCTTCCTGATGGCCGATCCCACGAGATCGATCGGCGTGCTCGGCCGGCTCGCGGACGTGGGCGTCGAGCTCTCGATCGACGACTTCGGGACGGGCTACTCGTCCCTTTCGTACCTACGCCGCCTGCCGATCGACGAGATCAAGATCGACCGGTCGTTCGTGATGCGCATGCACGTCGATGCCGACGACGCGATGATCGTGCGCGCGACGGTGGACCTCGGGAGGAACCTGGGGTTCCGGGTCGTCGCGGAGGGCGTGGAGAACGCGGAGACGTGGGACCAGCTCTGCGTGCTCGGGTGCGACGTCGCGCAGGGGTACTTCCTCGCGCGCGCGATGGTGCCGGCCGACGCCACGCGCTGGCTCGCCGCGCGAACGCCCGAGCGAGCCCCGGGGGAAGCGCCGCCGGCCGACGCCCACCGCGCGAACCTGCGCGCGATCTGACCGCCCGCGCCGCCCACCCCTGCTAGCATCGGTCGGCTTGCCCCGTCGCGCCGCGAACGGGGCTGTTCGTGTTGTCCGCGTTCGTTTCGAGGAGGTCGTGTGAGCCTGGCCGACGCCCTGGCGGCGCTCGTCGCATCGGATCCGTTCGAACGCCTGCTGCTCGCCCGCGAGCGCCCGATCGTCGCACACGCCGAGGCCGGGGAGGGCTTCCTGCTCGCCGGCCTCGCGACGGGACTCGACGGCCCCATCCTGGTCGTGGCTCCCGGGCCTCGCGAAGCGGAGGAGCTCGCGCCGGCGGTGGAGGCGTTCCTCGGGGCCGAGCGGATCGCGCTGCTCCCCGCCTGGGAGGCCCTTCCGTACGAGGGCATCTCGCCCTCGCCGGAGGTGGCGGCCCGCCGCGCGAACGCCGTGCAGCGCCTCCGCGAGGCGAAGGGTCCGTTCGTGCTCGTCGCCCCGGCGCTCGCGGCCATGCAGGGTCTGATCCCCACGCTCGGCGCGGTGCCTCCCGTCGAGCTCGTCGCCGGGCGCGAGCTCCCGCCCGACGCCCTCGCCGAGCGGCTGGTCGAGATCGGCTATTCGCGGGCCGACGTCGTGGAGCACCGGGGCGAGTTCGCCGTCCGGGGGGGCGTCGTGGACGTCTTTCCCGGCACCGCACGGCGTCCCGTCCGCTGCGAGTACCTCGGCGACGAGATCGAGTCGATGCGGGCGTTCTCGACGTCGACGCAGCTGTCGACGGCCCCGGTCGCACACGTCGAGGTCCCGCCGGTGCGCGAGCTGATCCTCGACGACGAGCTTCGGGCGTTGGCGGGGAAACGTGCAACGCGGTTCGCCGACCGGTACGCCGACGGGCTGTTGCGCATCGCCGACGGACTGTTCGTGGAGGGCGCCGAGACGCTGGCACCGCTCCTCTTCGACGACCTGCCGTCCCCGGCGTCGTTGCTGCCGTCGGGAGGATGGGTCGTCCTCACGCAGGTCTCGAGAACGCGGGATCGCGCTCGCGCGGCGATGGAGGAGGCCGGCGCGCTCGCCGAGGCGACGGCGTGGCCGGGCCCGCGCGCCGTGGTCGACCTGGAGGAGGCGATCGAAGGCCGCGTGGTGTTGCACCTGAGCGAGTTCACGGAGGGCCTCGATCTCGGCCTCGCGCAGTGGGGGAGCGCGCAGGGCAACCCCGCCGAGCTCGCGAAGCGGCTCCACGAGCTCGGGGATCGGGGCCACCGCACGATCGTGACCGGACGCGGTCACGGCTCGCTGGAACGCGCGCGCGAGGTGATCGGATCCGACGTGCGCGGCGTCGAGCTCGTCGAGGCGCAGCTTGCCAACGGCTTCGTGTTCGCGCCGGGGTCGCTCGCGGTGGCCACCGAGGAAGACCTCTTCGGGTCGCGGCGGCACACGAGGTCGGCGCCGCGGTTCACGCGACGGCGCACCGACGCGATCGCGCAGGAGCTCGAGCCCGGCGACTTCGCGGTCCATCGCGTGCACGGCGTCGGCCGGTATGGCGGGATCACGCACCGCGCGCTCGCGGGCTCCGAGCGCGACTACCTCGTGCTCGAGTACGCCGAGGGCGATCGCCTGTTCGTGCCGAGCGACCAGGTGGGGATGGTGGCGAGGTACCTGGGCGGCGACGCGCCCCGCCTGCACAGGATGGGCGGGTCGGACTGGGCGCGCGCGACCACGCGCGTGAAACGCGCCGTGCGCGACATGGCCGGCGAGCTCGTGCGCCTGTACTCCGTACGCATGGCGGTGGCCGGACACGCGTTCGGGTCCGACACGCCGTGGCAGCTCGAGCTGGAGGACGCCTTCCCGCACGAGGAGACTGGCGACCAGGTCACCGCGATCGAGGAGGTGAAGCTCGACATGGAGCGGCCGAGGCCGATGGACCGCCTGATCTGCGGGGACGTCGGCTTCGGCAAGACCGAGATCGCCGTGCGCGCGGCGTTCAAGGCGGTGATGGACGGCAAGCAGGTCGCGGTGCTCGTTCCGACGACGCTCCTCGCCGAGCAGCACTTCATCACGTTCAGCGAGCGGTTCGCGCCGTTCCCGGTGAAGGTGGCGATGCTCTCGCGCTTCGTGTCGCCCGCGGAGCAGAAGCGCGTGGCGCACGACGCGTCGACCGGCGCGGTCGACGTCGTGATCGGCACGCATCGCCTGCTTTCCGACGACGTGACGTTCAAGGACCTCGGCCTGGTCGTCGTGGACGAGGAGCAGCGGTTCGGCGTCGTGCACAAGGAACGACTCAAGCGAATGCGCGCGCACGTGGACGTGCTCACGATGACGGCGACGCCGATCCCGCGGACGCTGGAGATGGCCCTCACGGGCATCCGCGAGATGTCGACGATCGACACACCACCCGAGGATCGTCAGCCGGTGCTCACGTACGTGGGCTCATATGACGAGGGGCTCGCGCTCGGCGCGGTCCGACGCGAGCTGCTGCGCGAGGGCCAGGTCTTCTGGGTTCACAACCGCGTGGCGACGATCGACCGGCAGGCCGCGTGGATTCGCGAGCAGATCCCCGACGCGCGCATCGTGGTGGCGCACGGCCAAATGGAGGAGGCCCAGCTCGAACGGCAGATGCTCCGCTTCTGGGATCGCGAGGCGGACATCCTCGTCTGCACGGTGATCATCGAGAGCGGGCTCGACGTGCCGAACGCGAACACGTTGGTCGTCGACGCCGCGCACCTGCTCGGCCTCGCGCAGATGTACCAGCTCCGCGGCCGGGTCGGGCGATCGACGGAGCGCGCGTTCGCGTACTTCTTCTTCCCGCCGCAACGGGAGATGACCGAGGAGGCGCACGGCCGGCTCGCGACGATCGCGAAGCACCAAGCCCTCGGGAGCGGCTTCCAGATCGCGCTGCGAGACCTCGAGATCCGAGGAGCGGGCAACCTCCTGGGAGCGGAGCAGCACGGGCACATCGCGGCGGTCGGGTTCGACACGTACTGTCGGCTCCTCGCCGAATCGGTGGCCGAGATGCGTGGGAAGCCGCTGCCGGAGGAGAAGGAGCTCCGGATCGACCTGCCGGTGAAGGCGTTCGTGCCGCCGGGGTGGGTGGCGCAGGAGGCGCTGCGCCTGGACCTGTACCGCCGGATCTCGACGGCGGGCGACCGCGCGACCCTCGAGGCGGTGAAGACGGAGACCATCGACCGCTACGGCTTGCTCCCGCTCGAGGTCGAGACGCTCTTCGCGGTGGCTTCGTTGCGGATCACGTGTGCCGGACTCGGGATCGAGGACGTCACCACGTTCCGCACGGAGGTGCGCCTGAAGCCGGTCGCCCTCGCCGACGCGCTCCGGCTCGATCTCGGCGATCGCGTGCCGAGCGCGACGTTTCATCCCGAGACCGCGACGCTCAACCTCGCTCCCGACCGCGTGTTCGGGATCGACCTGGTGCGCTGGGTCGAGGAGAACGTCCAGCTCGCGACCGATCGTGTGATCGGGTAGCTACACTGGGCAGCCGTGGTCGCTCGCGCCATCCTCCTCGCGTCACTCGTGCTCGCGCTGCTCTCGGGCTGCTCGTCGGCGCAGCTTCCGGCCGCAACGGTCGACGGCATCGACATCTCGAACGAGCGCGTGGCGAACGACGTGGATCTGTTCACCGCGATGACCGCCATCGCGCAGCAGCCCTGCAGCCAGCCCGAGACCAACGAGACGCTCGAGGCGGCATGCGCGCGCGCGATGCTCTCGAACCTCATCGAGGAGACCGTGCTCGGGGAGTACGCGAGCGCGCACGACATCGGGACCGAGCCCGGCGCGGTGACCCGGACGGTGATCGGACTGAAGCAGCAGGTCGGCGGCGCCGAGGTCGTCGACCAGGCGCTCGCCGACGCGAACGTGTCGCTGGCGGCGTTCCGCAACCTCGCGCGGCGCGTCGTGCTCTTCGGCAACGTGCAGACGGCGGTCGCGGACGAGCTCGTGAGCGAAGCGGACGTGCGGGCCGCGTACGAGGCCGACCCACTCGCGTACACGACGCTGCACGCCGAACACATCCTCGTCGACACGCGGAAGCAGGCGGACGAGGTCTACCGGGAGGTGACGGCGCCGGGCGCGACCGAGCAGGACTTCCTCGACCTCGCGAAGCGCGCCTCGAAGGACAACACGGCCGATCTCGGCTCGTTGCCCGCGACGCAGCTCGACCGGGACTTCGTGCACGCGGCGCTCGCGCTCCGGCCCGGAGAGATCTCCCCGCCGGTGCACACGCAATTCGGCTGGCACGTGATCCGTCTCGTCGACGCGAACGTGACGCCCTTCGCGAGCGCGCGCGCCTCGATCGAGGGACAGCTCTCCCAGCGAGCCTTCAACGACTGGCTCGATCGCGAGCTCCATGCGGCGACGATCGAGGTCAACCCGCGGTACGGCCGGTGGGACGCCTCCGTCCCGGGAGTTCTGCCGATCACCAGCACCGCGACGGGGTCCGCGGCGCCGGCGGCGGGTGCGGGGTCGCCGAGTCCCACGGCTCCGTGACCGACGACGCGGCGCTCGCCCACGTTCCCGACGGGCCCGTTCCCTCCTCGCGCGGCGGGGCACGGTTGCTCGACCTCGTTCGCGTGATGGCGAAGCTGCGTGCTCACGACGGATGCCCGTGGGATCGCGAGCAGACGCACGCCACGCTCGCGCGGCACCTGCTCGAGGAGGCGCACGAGTTGCTGGAGGCCGTCGACACCGGCGATCCGGACCGGATCCGCGACGAGCTCGGCGACCTCCTTCTGCAGGTCGTGTTCCACGCGCAGATGGCCGCCGAGGAGGGCGCCTTCGACGTCGACGACGTCGCGGAGGGGCTCGTGCGCAAGCTCGTGCACCGGCACCCCCACGTGTTCGGCGACGTCGAGGTGCGTGGCGCCCCGGAGGTCCTGGTGAACTGGGAGAAGCTCAAGGCGGAGGAAGAGGGCGGCCGAAGAGCCGTCGACGACGCCATTCCCGTCACCCTGCCGTCGCTCGCACGCGCCGCGAAGGTGCAGCGGCGCGCCGCCGGCTGGGGCGGCTTCGGCTGGCGAACGACCGAAGCGGCGCTCGACGCGCTTCGCGAGGAAGTCGAGGAGCTCGCCGGTCACACCGATGCGGACAACGCCGAGGAGGAGATCGGCGACGTGCTCTTCGCGACCGTCGCGGTGGCGCGGAGCCTCGACGTCGATGGAGAAACGGCGCTCCGTCGGACGATCAACGGCTTCGCGCGCCGCTACGAACGGTTCACCGAGCTCGCCGCGGAACGCGGGATCGACGTGGAGGCGCTGTCGGAGGCCGACGCGCGGCGCCTGTTCCGCGAAGCGCGCGAGCCGTGACCGGCGAGCTCGAGCGCGCCCTCGAGCTCGCGCGCTGGACGGTCGAACGAACGAGCACGCGGATCGAGCCGTGGGCGTTCGGCACCGCGTTCTTCAACGACGACTTTCCCAAGCGGTACGACGCGAACTTCGTGCGCTTCGATCGCACGGCCGTGGACGTCGCGGCCGACCGGATCGCGAAGGAGGCGGACAGGGCGCTCGCGGGCCTGTCGCACCGCAAGGTCGAGGTCGAGGACGAGGCCGTCGGGGCCGGGCTGGCGCCGGGGCTTGTCGCGGACGGCTACGGCGCAGATCGCACGGTGGTGATGGCGCTCCGTCGCAACCCCGACCGGCCGGGTGGCGTCGGCGTGGACGAGGTGTCGTTCGAGGAGATCCGAGACCATCTCGTCGACGTCAACCGCGAGGAGCGCTGGGGACAGGAGCCGGGCGTGGCGGAGATGCTCGCCGACTTTCGGCGCGCGCTGGTCGAGGGGATCGGCGCGAGGTTCTTCGTCGCGCGCGCCTCCGACGGCACGATCGCGAGCTCGTGCGAGCTCTACGTGCATGGCGCGGCGGCGCAGGTGGAGAGCGTGGGAACGCTGCCCGCACAGCGCGGGCGCGGCCTCGCCCGCGCGTGCGTCCTGCGGGCCGCGGACGAAGGGCGCGCCGCCGGCGCCCATGAGGTCTTCATCTGGGCCGACGCGAACGACTGGCCGCAGCACCTGTATGAGCGGCTCGGCTTCGACCCGATCGGTCACGTCTGGTCGTTCCTGAAGGAGCCGCGCGGAACGGCCTGAAATCCCGGCGGAACGCGAGGTCTCCGGTAGCATCGTTCCCCCGATGTCGACGATCGACTCCGTCCACGCCCGGGAGATCCTCGACTCCCGAGGCAATCCCACCGTCGAGGTCGACGTCTGGCTGGACGACGGCGGGTTCGGGCGCGCGGCCGTGCCGTCGGGCGCGTCCACCGGCGAACACGAGGCGCTCGAGCTCCGCGACGGCGATCCCGGCAGGTTCGGCGGCAAGGGCGTGCTGCGGGCGCTCGCCGGGGTGAACGATCGGATCGGCCCGGAGGTGCGCGGCCTCGACGCGCTCGACCAGCGTGCCGTGGACCGGCTCCTCATCGACCTCGACGGCACGTCGTCGAAGTCGGAGCTCGGCGCGAACGCGCTGCTCGGCGTCTCGCTCGCGGTCGCGCGCGCGGCGGCGGATTCGAGCGGGGTGCCGCTGTATCGGTACCTGGGTGGGCCGAACGCGCACGTGCTCCCCACGCCGATGCTGAACGTGATCAACGGCGGCCTGCATGCCGACAACGAGCTGGAGCTCCAGGAGTTCATGCTGGTGCCGGTCGGCGCCGCGTCGTTCTCCGAGGCGATGCGGTGGGGCGCCGAGTGCTTCCACGCGCTACACGATCTCTTGCGGGGCAAGGGACTCGCGACGGCGGTCGGCGACGAGGGCGGGTTCGCGCCCCAGGTCGCCACCGCGGCCGAGGCGCTCGAGCTGCTCCTCCTCGCGATCGAGTCGGCCGGGCTCGACCCCGGCGAGGAGGTCGCGCTCGCGATGGACCCCGCCATGAGCGAGCTCGTGTCCGAGGACGGTCGCTACCGGCTTGAGGGCACCGATCGCACGGCGGGAGACATGGTGGGCTTCTGGTCCGACCTGCTCGACCGGTTCCCGATCGTCTCGATCGAGGACGGGCTTGCCGAGGACGACTGGGAGGGCTGGGCGATGCTCACGCGCGAGCTCGCCGCTCGCGTGCAGCTCGTGGGGGACGATCTCTTCGTCACGAACCCCGAGCGGCTCGGGCGAGGCGTCCGGGAGGGGGTCGCGAACGCGATCCTCGTGAAGGTGAACCAGATCGGAACGCTCACCGAGACGCTCGACACGATCGCGATGGCCAAGCGCAACGGGTACGGCGTCGTGGTGTCGCATCGCAGCGGCGACACCGAGGATCCGACGATCGCCGACGTCGCCGTGGCCACCGACGCCGGCCAGCTCAAGAGCGGGGCGCCCAGCCGCGGTGAGCGCACCGCGAAGTACAACCAGCTGCTCCGCATCGAGGAAGAGCTCGGCGACGCCGCGCGGTACGCGGGGCGCACGCTGCTCGCCGGAGGTCGATAGGGCGATGGCGACGCGGCAGCTCGAGCGGCGCAAGCCCCGCGTTCGGGTCACCGCACGCGCGGCCGTGCTCCTCGTGATCGTGCTCGTGCTGCTCGCGTTCGGGATGGCGCCGCTCCGCGCGTACATGGACGAGCGCGCGAAGATCGCCGAGCTCGAGCGGCAGACCGAGGTGCTCCAACGGGCCACGAGCCATCTCGACCAGCGGGTCGCGGAGCTGAACGACCCCGCGGAGCTCGAGCGCATCGCGCGAGAGTGCCTCGTGATGGTAAAGCCCGGCGAGACCGCATTCGTGCTCGTGCCCGAGCACGAGGGCCAGCCCGTCGCCGACTGTTAGCGCGGCGGCTCGAACCCGACGTCCGCCGACTCGCACACGCGGCGATAGCCGATCCGCTCGTAGATCGCGTTCGACGTCGGGTTCGAGAGGTCGGTGTAGAGGAAGCAGAAGCGCCGTCCGTTCTCGAGCAGCCACGCGCTCACGGTTGCCACGAGCGCGGTGGCGTACCCGCGCCGTCGGTGATCCTTGGGCGTGTACACGGGCCCCACGCGGATGCCGTTCGGCGTCCGCCCGCCGAAGCCGGTCACGCTCACCGGTTCGCCGTCCTCCCAGATCCAAAAGCCGGCGTCCGTCTCGCCGGAGAGCCGCTGGTCGAGCATGCGCTCGGCTTGGTCCTCCTCCGCCGCCCGATTCGCGGGGAGCGCCTCTGCGCGGAACGCGCGCAGCCAGTCCAGCAGCAGACCTCGATCGGATTCGGTGGCGACACGCGGCGTGCCGGCGACCGCCGGGACCTCGAGCACGGCCTCGAGCGCGTACACCCCCTGCGCCATCCGGGGGGTCGCACGCGCGCCGGTCATGTCGCTCCACCGTCGCGCGAAGGTCTCGGCGTGGGGCTCGTTGGCGACGACGCCGGGCAGCTCGATGCCTGCTGCCGCGATCGCGTCGACGAGTGCCTCGATCACGCCGTTCGCGAGCGGCTCGGCAAGGATGAGGTTGAACGGGGCCGTGCGGAGTGCGGCGCCCACGACGGCACCTCCCTCCTCAGCGATCCAGAGCTGCTGCTCCGGGTAGAGGTCGGGCTGGTCGACGACGGTGCCGGCGACCCCGAGGATCAGGTTGTGGCGCGCCTCGTTGCGCAACAGGACCGGTTCGGCTTCGCGCAGGAACTCCCGAATGTCGGCGACGGCGCGCACCTGCATGCCCTCGATGCTACGGGCTCCGGCATCGGCCTTGACGTGCTCTTTCGCGGCGTGGGATCGTGGGTGCTCGCTCCGGGGTGGCCGGGGAACGCGACAGCGAGCGAATGGCTCGCGGAAGGGAGCACGACATCGCAGAGATCGAGGTGGGAGCCGTCGTCGACGGTTCCGTCCAGCGGATCACCCCCTACGGGGCCTTCCTCCAGCTCGAAGACGGCAGGCTCGGGCTCGTCCATATCTCCGAGGTGGACCGCAACTACGTGAAGGACGTGCACGACCACCTTCGCGAAGGCGACGTCGTGCAGGCGAAGGTCCTCGCGATCAAAGAGGACGGCAAGATCGATCTCTCGATCAAGGCGCTCCAAGACCCGCCCCCTCCGCGCCAGCGCCGGGGCTCGGACCCCGAGTTCGAGCAGATGCTGAAGAAGTTCATGCGCTCGAGCGAGGAGCGGCAGGTCGACTACAAGCGGGCCGTCGAGCACAAGCGCAAGTAACGGCCGCATGCTCCGCGGGTCCGACGTGGCCGCGGTGCGCGCGCAGCTCGGCCGGGAGCCGACGACCCCCTTCACGGTCGTCGCTCGCTGCACCGGCGGTCACCCGCTCGTGATCCGCAACGCGCCGTTCGACGCCGACGGCCATCCGTTCCCCACGACGTACTGGCTGACGTGCCCCGACGCGCGTCGTTCGGTCTCGACCCTCGAGTCCGAGGGGTGGATCGCCCGGCTGAACGAGCGGGCCGAGGCCGACGCCGGGTTCGGTGAGCGGCTCGAGGCCGCGCACGCCGACTACGCGGGCGAGCGAGGCATCGTGGCGAGCGACTCGGCCGCCTGGGGCGGCGTGGGGGGAACCGCTCGAGGCATCAAGTGCCTGCACGCGCACTACGCGTACCACCTCGCCGGCGGCGAGGACCCCGTCGGTGCGTGGGTCGCCGAGCGTGTCGAACCGATCCATCCCGGCGCGCCCGACGTCCGCGTCGCGGCGATCGACCAGGGCACGAACTCGATCCGGCTGCTCGTGGCCGAACCGGCGCCGGGCGGGTTCACGGAGCTCGCGCGCGACCTGGTCATCACGCGGCTGGGGGACGGGGTCGACGCGACCGGTCGTCTCGACGCCGCCGCGCTCGACCGAACGATCGCGCAGCTCGCGCGGTACTGCCGGCGCGCCCGGGCCCTCCACGCGGAACGGATCCGCGTCGCCGCCACGTCCGCGGTGCGCGACGCCTCCAATCGTGGCGAGCTCGAGCGCGCCGTCCGCGACCTCGCCGGGTCCGAGCTCGAGGTCGTCGACGGCCGAACCGAGGCCGCGCTGTCGTTCCTCGGCGGCAGGCACGGCCTCGATCCGAAGGAGGGACCGTTCTGCGTGATGGACATCGGAGGCGGCTCCACCGAGTTCGTCGTGAACGGGCAGGCGATCTCGACGCAGATGGGGAGCGTCCGGCTCACGGAGCGTTTCATCCGGCACGACCCGCCGTCTCGCGAGGAGCTGGAGGCCGTGCGCATCGCAGTCGACGAGATCCTCGACGACGTCGAGTCCGCCGTGCCGGTCGCCGACGCGCGCACGTTCGTGGCCGTCGCGGGCACCGTGACCACCACGCAGGCGGTCGCGCTCGGGCTGGCGTTCGACGACCCCGAACGCATCCATCGGTCGACGATCACGCTCGCCGAGGCCGAGCGAACGCTCGACACCTTCGCCGCCATGACGAACGCTGAGCGCGCCGCGCTCCCGGTGATGCCGCCGGGGCGCGGCGACGTCATCACCGCCGGCGTCGTGATCCTCGTCGCCGCGATGCGCCGGTTCGGCTTCCAGCGCGCGCTCGTGAGCGAGACCGACATCCTCGACGGTCTCGTCCTGGAGATGCTCGGCATCGGGTAACCTTCGTCGCCGTGGCGAACAAGCGCACCCGCGAACGCCAGCTCGCGAAGCTCGCCGCGCGGCGCCAGGCGGAGCGCGCGAGTCAGATCCGCCGCCGGAACCGTCTGGTCGCCGGCGCGGCCGGGATCGTCGCCGCAGCGCTCGTCGCGACCGCGGGATTCGCGTTCATCGGCGGCAAGGAGCCCGCCGCCTCGCCGACGCCGACACCGTCGGCGACGACGACGCCGGAGCCCTCGGTCGCGTGCCGCGGCAAGGTTCCGAAGGCCGCGTCGAAGCCGAAGCCGTCGTTCAAGAAGGCGCCGAAGCTGACGGTCGACGAGCAGGCCACCTACACGGCGACAATGGTGACGTCGTGCGGCACGATCGTGATCGAGCTCGACGTGAACAACGCCCCCGAAACCGTGAACTCGTTCGTGTTCCTCGCCGGCAAGCACTTCTACGACGGGCTCACGTTCCACCGGATCGACCCGAGCATCAGCATCATTCAGGGCGGCGACCCGGTGGGCGACGGCAGCGGCGGCCCCGGGTACTCGATTCCCGACGAGCTCACCGGCGAGGAGTCCTACGTGCCCGGCACGCTCGCGATGGCGAACGCCGGCCCCGACACCGGCGGGAGCCAGTTCTTCTTCGTCTACGGGCCGAACGGCGAGGCGAATCTGTCCCCGAACTACACGATCTTCGGCCACGTCACCGAGGGCCTCGACGTGCTGAAGAAGATCTCGAAGATCCCGACCGTGGATCCCAACGCGACCGCGCCGGGACCGGGCCAGGCGCCGAGCAAGACGGTGTACATCGAGTCGGTGACGGTCGAGGAGTCCTGACCTACAGGCGCACGACGTTCGGCGCGTCGATGCCGAGCGTGACGCCGCGTGCGTCGAAGACGAGCGAGGCGCCGTTCACGAGCGCCTGCACGTCGATCCCCTCGTGCGCCGTGAGGATCACCACGCAGTCCTGCGATCTCACCGTCGCGTCGTCGAGCGGCACGCTGGACCGACGGGCCCCCGCGAGCTCGACGGCCGGCACCAGGGGGTCGTGGAACGACACCCGTGCGCCTCGACTCGCGAGCCGCTCGAGGACCGCGAGCGCCGGCGACTCGCGCAGGTCGTCGACCCCTGCCTTGAACGCGATGCCCACCCCCAGCACGCGGGAGTTCCGAACCGGCCGGCCCGCGTCGTTCAGCGCCTCGGCGATGCGCCCGACCACGTACTCGGGCATCCGCCCGTTCACCTCGTTCGCATGCTCGATGAACTCAACCCGGTAGCCGAGCCGCTGCCCCGCGCGCCAGGACAGGTACGTGGGATCGATCGAGATGCAGTGGCCGCCCACGCCCGGTCCCGGCGAGAACGGCATGTAGCCAAACGGTTTGGTCGCCGCGGCACGCAGCGACTCCCAGATGTCGATGCCGAGCCCGTGCGCGAACATCGCGAGCTCGTTCACGAGGGCGATGTTCACCTGTCGGAAGGTGTTCTCGATGATCTTCGCCATCTCCGCCTCGCGCGTCGTCGCGGTCGTGACGACCTGGCGGACGACCTGGGAGTAGAAGGCGGCCGCGAGCTCGCGGCAGCGATCCGTGAGCCCCGCGACGAGCTTCGGGGTGTCGGCGAGGCCATGGTCGGGCCGGCCGGGATCGATCCGCTCGGGCGAATACGCGAGCGCGAAGTCGCGTCCGGCGACGAGACCTCCGTGCTCGAGGATCGGGCGGAGGTGCTCCTCGGTCGTGCCGGGGTACGTCGTCGACTCGAGCACCACGAGCGATCCCGGCCGAAGGAACCGCGCGACGTCCTCGGCCGCGCCGAGCACGATCGAAAGGTCGGGCGCGCCGTCGGTGAGCGGGGTCGGAAGGCAGAGCACGATCACGTCGGCCTCGGCGAGCGGGTCGGGGGAGGACGCAAACCTCGCTCGGTCGAGCGAGGCGATCTCCGAATCGCGCACGTCGAGCACGCACGAACGCCCGGCCTTCAAGGAGCGGACCTTCTCCGGGCTGGTGTCGACGCCGAGCACGGGAAACCCCGCGCCCGCGATCCCCACGAGCAACGGAAGGCCCACGTAGCCGAGCCCGACGACGGCAACCGTCGCCTCTCGTTCACGAATCCGAACGGCGAGCTCGGCCAGCGGATCGACGCCGACGTCGGGACGCACCATGCGAACGATGTCGGCGCGCTTCGCGGTGGGCTGTAGCGGGCACGTCCGGCCCCGGGTGTAGCCTCGCCTCGTGATCCATCGCCGGCTCGCCCTGGGGCTGATTGCGGTCGTGCTCGCGGGGACGTGCTCGTCGGATGTGCCGGATCACCGCTTCTCGCATCCGGACCTCGAGAACATCGTGCTGCAGCCGGACGACGCGCCCGCCGGCACCGAGTGGGCCTCGATCGTGTCCGGTCCGAGCGATCTCGCCCACTTCGCCCGCGATGCCGACGAGCTCGAGCTCCTGCAGAAGGACGAGTTTCGCGAGGGCTACCTGTCGCTGTTCGTGCCCGGCGGGTACGGTGAGCCGGACTCGGACCTGCCGCCGCTCCCTCCCGAGGCCGTGTTCGTGCAGGGGATCGCGGGACTGTTCGAGTCGGGTGACGGCGCGCACTCGGCGCTCGCCCGGTTCGTGGACGACCTGCGCACGACCGAGATCCCGTCGGCGGCCGACGTCGAGTCCGCCGGTCTCGGCGACGAGTCCTTCGGGCTCCTGGGTACGACGCCCGACGGCTCCCACGTCCTCATCTTCGCCTGGCGCCGCGGGAACCTCGTCCTCTCGGTGAGCGGCGCCGGCGACGTCGCTCCGGAGCTGGTGCGGTCGCTCGCCGACCGGGTGGACGGTCGCGCGCTCGACCTCGAGGCTACGGGTGGATGACGATGGGCGTGCCGAGCTTGAGCAGTGGGAGCAGCCGGTGCAGCGAGGACTCGCTCACGCGGAGGCACCCGGCGCTTGCGGACCTCCCGATGGTCCAGGGCGCGTTCGTGCCGTGGATCGCGAGCTGATTGCCGCCGCTCCATCCCGGCGGCAGGTGCGGTTGGATCCCCGAGATGCCGAACGCGAACGAACCGTAGGAGCTCCCGGCCGCGAACGGGACGCGATCGGTGACGAAGTAGTGACCCGGCGGCGTCGGTGACGCCTGGGCGCCGGTGGCCGCGCGCATCGAGAACGCGCGATGTCCGCGCCGCTCGACGATGATGCGGTGCCTCGATAGGTCGACCTCGACCGTGATCCACGTGGATCCGCGCTGGAGCCCGGTCAGGAGGATCCAGCCGGTGCGTCGCGGCCACGCGTACGGGATCTCGACGCGCCCCCAGCGACCGTTGTCGCTCACCTCTTCGACCCAGGCTACGAGCGGCACGTGGTAGTACTTCGAGCTCGACGGCATGACGCCGACCGTGCGCGCCTTCGCGTCGGGACGCGCCTTCACCGCCATCCCCACCCGGAGGTGCACGAGCTTCGCGGGCGCCGGCCGCTCCTTCGTGGTGTTCGGGGCGACCATCGCCGCGATCGCCTCGATCGACGAGGGACGAAGCGGCTGGGACCGGACGCCCGTCGCGAGCGTGCCGATCGCGGGCTGGGGTTGCGTGGCGGCGGCCCGATGTGTGAGGCCTTCCGCGAAGGGAAACGCCACCACGATCGCGAGGGCGACGGCGAGTGCGGTCGCTCGACTTCGGTCCCGCATGCGAGGGGTATCGACCTCGGATGACCACGCACTGAGGGTGACGAAGTGTGGTTCTCGCGATCCCCCGATCGAGGGACGAGGAAGGCGACTACCA
>DATBIS010000041.1:0-38891 GCA_036556805.1 Actinomycetota bacterium
GCACGACGGCGCGCAGCAGCAGCTCGTGGCGCTGGCCGTGAAGATGCGTCTGATCGAGGGCATGGCGAACAAGGAGTCGGAGCACCAGCTCGCCGAGCTCGCGCACGGCCTCGTCGGGGAGATCGGGGATGCGCTGGAGAGCCTGCGCGAGCTCGCCCACGGCATCTACCCGCCGCTGCTCGCCGATCAGGGGCTCGCGGCGGCGCTCTCGTCGCAAGCGCGCAAGGCCACGATCCCGGTCGACGTAGACGCCGACGGCCTCGGCCGGTATCCGCAGGACGTCGAGGCAGCGGTCTACTTCTGCTGTCTGGAGGCCCTGCAAAACGTCGGGAAATACGCGAACGCGACCGCCGCGCGGATCACGCTCGCCGAGGCCGCCGGCGTCCTGAGATTCGAGGTCGCGGACGACGGGGACGGGTTCGACCGCGCCGCCGTGACCTTCGGCAGCGGCATGCAGGGGATGGCCGACCGGCTCGACGCGATCGGCGGCTCGCTCGAGGTGCGGTCCTCACCCGGCTCGGGGACGACCGTCGTCGGCTCGCTCATCCTCAGGCCGCTTACAGGTCGAATGTCTGACCTTCCCTCGCGAGCTCGACCGTGAGCGATGGGTCGCGCCGCGATCGCCTGGCGTCGGTGAGCATCGCCTCGAGATCCTCGTCCGTGTGCCAGGGGTCGTGGTGGAACAGCACCAGCCGGCGCGCCTCGGCGCGGGCGGCAAACGCGACGGCGTCGGCCGTCGTCGAGTGACCCCATCCCAGGCGCCCCGGGTACTCGCGGCGCGTGTACTGCGCGTCGTGCAGCAACAGGTCCGCGTGGCGCGCGAGGCCCAGGCCGGAGATCCACTCGGGTTCCAGCGTGGCGAGGTCGGCACCGAGCGCCGGCTCGTGGTCCGGCAGGTACGCGAGCGCGTGGCCATTCTCCTCGATCCGATACCCCACCGTGGGGCCCGGGTGCTTGACGAACGCCGCGGAGATGGCCGCGCCGCCGATCGTCCAGGGCTCGGACGGGACGTCGCGGAACACCGGGCGGCTGGGGACGTCGCGGAGGTGCACGGGGAAGAACGGCGGCGCGAAGAACGGCGCGATGCGGCGCTCGAGATCCTTCAGCGGGGCCGGGGGTCCCCAGATCGTGAACTCGACCAGCGGATCCCAGAACGGCGCGAAGAACCGCAGCCCCTCGATGTGGTCGGCGTGCAGGTGCGTGATCAACAGGTCGATGCGTGACGGGTGCTTGCCGTCGAGCGACATGCCGAACCGGCGAACGCCCGTCCCGGCGTCGAGGACGATCAACGAGCCGTCGTCGAGGTCGAGGGTGACGCACGACGTCTGCCCGCCGAAGCGCACCGTCTCGGGGCCCGGCGAGGCGAGCGTCCCGCGGCAACCCCAGATCGTCGCCTTCACAACGCCCGCGGCTCCCAGAACAGGGCGATCGCGCCGAGGACCATGCCCGGCTGCGGCGACAACGGGAAGGCGCTCACCTCGATGTCGCGCACGATGCCGTCGCCGCCGGTGATGCGCATCGCGCGATGCGCGGGACGGCCCTCGCGGAACGCGATGCCGAGCGGAAGCTCCTCGAGCGGGATCGGGTTGTCGTCGTGGTCCCGGGGGTTCCATTCGGTCGCCCACTCCCCCGCGCGGAGCTCGCCCGCCTCGGCGTAGGTCCGCCCGAGGATCGGCTCCGCGGCCTCGTTGAAGTACGCGAGCGCCCCGTCCGCCCCCACGACGAAGAACGGCGTGGCGAGCCTCGACGCGAGGTCCCGCGCGAGAATCAGGACGAGGTCGCGCTGCGCGCCGTCGTCGGCCACGGCCGAACCATAGTCGGCCCGACACCTCGCGTGCACACGACGCCGTGCGCCGCGCCCGGTCCACCCCATGGGCGATACTCGCCCGGTGCCGCGCGAGCTGTGGACGTGCCCGAGGTGTGGCCGGAAACTCGTCGGCCGCAACATGTGGCACGCGTGCGGCGACTACTCCGTCGAGGGGTTCCTCGAGGGCAGGGGCGAACGCGCACGGGAGCTGTTCGAGGGCTTCGAGAGCCTCGTCGCCGCATGCGGACCGTACGAGGTGGCGCCCGCGAAGACGCGCGTCGCCTTCATGGCGCGCGTGCGGTTCGCGGGCGTGAGCTCGATCAGCGACCGGGGAATGACGATCGCCTTCGGCCTGCCGAGGCCGGTTGACCATCCGAGGATTCGCAAGATCGAAGACTACGGCGGTGGGTGGTTCGGACATTGGATGCGGATCCGCACGCTCGACGAGCTCGACGACGAGCTCCTCGCGTGGCTCCGTGAGTCCTATCACCAGATGGGCTTGCAGGAACGGCTCGCGGAGCCGGAGAGGACGTAGGCTGAGCGCATGCGGTGGGTCGCGCTCCCGGCCGGCATCCTGATCCTCGGCTGGACGCTGCTCGACGTCTTCCGCACGCTCGTGATGCCGAGAGCCGCGCGCGGTCGGTTCCGGCTGAGCCGGGTCTTGTTCCTTCTTCTCTGGCGGCCGTGGCGCTCGTTCGGCTTGCGGCGGAAGACCGTGCAAGCGCGCGAGCGGGTGCTCGCGATCGCGGCGCCGTTCCTCCTCTTCCTCCTGCTCGTCGGCTGGGCGGCCCTCGCGATACTCGGCTTCGCGCTGATCCTCTGGAGCCCGGCGCTCGTGCACGGCCTCGGGCACACCGATACCTCCTTCGGAACGGCGCTCTACGCGAGCGGCACCGCGTTGTTCACGCTGTCGTTCGGCAGCGGCACGCCGACGGGTTGGACGCGAGCCATCGCGGTCGCAGCGGGCGCAACGGGCCTCGGGCTCGTCGCCGTGGTCATCGCGTACCTCCCGGTGCTGTATCAGGCGTTCAACCGGCGGGAAGTGGGAGTGCTGATGCTGGACGCCCGCGCGGGGTCGCCGCCGTCGGGGCCCGAGCTGTTGCACCGAATGGGTCCCGCGAGCATGGAGAACTCGCTGCCCGAGCTGTTCGCGGAGTGGGAGCGCTGGGCCGCCGACGTCCTCGAGACACACATGACCTACCCGATCCTCGCGCTCTTCCGTTCGCCCCACGACGAGACCTCGTGGGTCACGGCGCTCGGTTCGGTACTCGACGCCGCCACGCTCACCCTCAGCACGATCGACGACGATCCCGACCCGCGGGTGAAGCTCCTCTACGGGACGGGCGTGCACGCGGTCGAGGACCTCTTCTACGCGTTCCGATTGCCCGAGCGGGACTCGACGATCCGCCGGGAGGAGTTCGAGACGGCCCACGAAGACCTCAAGCAGGACGGCTTCGCGGTCCGCCCGATCGACGAGGCCTATGCGCTGTTCTCGGCGAAGCGCGCGAAGTACGCGCCGCGGCTGGACGCGATCGTCGTGATGCTCGCGGCCCCGCCGAGCCTGTGGATCGGTGACCGGTCGTTCCTCGGGGCTCGCACGGCCCACTGATTCGAACGCCCAGCCGGTGCGACCAGCATGCGCGGATGAAGCACGGCCTTGGGTTCGCTGGCGACGTGTATGAAGCCGAACGCGAACATCCGCCCGTCGGCCTTCGCCTAGCGCTCCGACGCGAGCAGGTTCGCGAGGCGATCGAGCAACGGGACCTGCCCGCCCACCAGCTTGCGCCTCGCGTCCTCGAGGCCGAACCACTCGGCGCGGTCCACCTCGGGGAACTCGCGCATGGCGCCGGACTTCGGGGGCCATTCCATCGTGAACGTGTTGCTGGTGACCGCGCTCACGTCGACGTCGCCCGGCAGCGCCCACGCGGTCACCTGCTTGCCGCCCGACTGGCGCACCTCACCCAGGAACGCGGGCGAGCCACCGTCGGGAGGATCGACCCCCAGCTCCTCGCGAAACTCGCGAAAGGCAACCTGCAGCGGCTCTTCGTCGGGCCCGTGCTCCCCTTTCGGCACCGACCACGTCCCCTCGTCCTTCCGGGCCCAGAAGGGCCCGCCGGGGTGCACGAGCAGCACCTCGATCTCGTCATCGCGGTGCCGGTAGAGGAGCAACCCGGCGCTCGCCTTCTGCATCCCCGCCTCCGTCCCAGATTCGCCTCGTCGTAGTCTGCGCGCATGGCAAACATGCGGCCACTCCGACGTGAGGACCACCCCGAGCTCGAGGATCTCTTCCGCCACTACGACGAGACCCTGAGCTTCGTACCGAACAGTCTGTTCACGATGGCGCGGCGCCCCGAGATCCTGCGCGCGTTCAGCGAGCTCATCACGCAGATCTGGAACACCGGCACCCTCCCGAAGCCGTTGAAGCCGCTCATCGGGATCGTCTCGAGCATCGCGGCTGGGTGCCGATACTGCCAGGCCCACGAGGCCGTCGACGCGGACGAGCGCGGTGTTCCCGTCGAGAAGATCACCGAGATCTGGAACTTCGAGCGATCGGAGCTCTACTCCGAAAGCGAACGCGCGGCGCTTCGCTTCGCACGCGACGCCTCGCTCGTGCCGAACGAAGTCACCCCCGAGCGGTTCCGAGAGCTCCGCGAGCATTGGGACGATGGGCAGATCGTCGAGATCCTCGCCGTGGTCGGGCTGTTCGGTTTCCTGAACCGCTGGAACGACACCATGGCGACGTCGATCGAGGATCGCCCGGCGGCGTTCGCCCTCGACCACTTCCGGGCGAATTGGCAGGCCGGAAAGCATGCGGGACCGCAGGGCCCGGCTCCGGTCCGGGAATGAATCGACGCACGCGAGGGTCGTACCGATCATGAAGGCGCTCGCGCTCACCGGCTTCGAGAAACCGCCCTCGGTGATCGATGTGCCGGATCCTGTGCCCGGCAGCGGTGAGGTGCTCGTTCGGGTCGGAGCCGCCTCGGTGAACGCGTACGACACGTTCGTGGCCATGGGCGCGATGAAGGACTACCTGCCGTACGAGTTCCCCGCCGTGCTCGGAGGGGACGTGGCGGGCGTCGTCGAGTCCGTCGGCGAGGGCGTCGAGGGGTTCGCACCGCGCGCACGTGTGTTCGGCATGGTCGGCTCGAAGACGGCCGTGCACGACGGCTCGTTCGGCGAGCTGGTGACGGCGAACGCCACCTCGCTCGCGCCGACCCCGGACGGTGTGGACGATCTCGCCGCCGGGAGCCTCGGCGTCGCCGGCACGACGGCGCTGGAGGCGGTGAACGCGGTCGACCCCGCCGCCGGCGACGTGGTCCTGGTCGTGGGGGCGACCGGCGGCGTGGGGAGCTTCGCCGTCCAGCTCGCGGCCGCGAGGGGCGCGCACGTGATCGCCTCCGTGCGTCCGGGCGACGAGGGCTTCGTCACCGACCTCGGCGCCGCCGAAACGGTCGATTACACGACCGACCTCGAGGCCGCGATTCTTCAGCGCTATCCCGAGGGCGTCGCGGCCGTGATCGACCTCGTGCATCGCGACGCCGGTGAGTTCGGGGCGCTCACCGCCCTGGCCCGTGAGGGCGGGCGCGCCGTCTCGTCGGTCGGCGCCGCCGGCGAGTCGACACGGATCGGCGAGGTGGCGGTGTCGAACGCGAACGGCAACCCCACGCTGCTCGCCGAGCTCGGAGCGATGGTCGCGAGCGGCACGCTTCGCGCCCCGATCCGGCGAACCTACTCGCTCGACGAGGCGGCGAAGGCCCTGCAGGACTTCACGGCCGAGCACACGGTGGGCAAGCTCGTGATCGTCGCCGGCTGACCGGCTTTCCAACCTCAGTCGTCGTCGTGGTCGTGCGCGTCCGCGTCCGTGCTGATGCGGAAGACGTGCCCGTCGGGATGACGAAGATGCATCTCGCGCACGCCCCATGGCTTGTCGTCGGGCGCGTCGATCACCTCGATGCCCTCGCGCAGACACACCGCGTGCACCTGATCGACGTCGTCGACCCAGACGGAGACCCACACGCCGTGTTCCCCCCGGCCTCCCTGGTCGTCGAGGCAGAGGAAGATCTCGTGATCGTCGGCGGCGACAGACCCGAACACCGGCGCGGGCGAGTCCGGCGGGCACCATTCGAACCCTTTCAGCCAGCCGAGCTTTCCGAACCACTCGAAGCTCGCGGGCAGGTCGGACACGTTGAGGATCGGCGTGACCTGGTCGACGTGCACGTTCCACAGCATCGGCGGCGCCTCCCGAGCCGTCAAACTGTCGGCATGTCGCAACGCCCCTGGCCGCCTCCCCAGCCGATCGCACGCGAGGGCAAGCTCGCCGCATACACCACGACGCTGTGCGTGGCGGTCGTCGGCGTCGCGTATGGGATCGCCGCCGCCAAGGCCACGATGTGCACCGGCCTCTGCGCCGTCAACCAAGGCTTCGCGGGCCTGATCTTCCTGGTCGACATCGTCGTCACCGCCGCAGCGGTCGCCGCCCTCCGCAGCGTCTCGCGTCGCCCGATCCACCCCGACGGCGACGCACGCTGGCGATTCGGACTCGCCGTCATCCTCGTGCTGGGCGCGGCTGCCGCGACGAGCCGCATCCCGGACTTCACGTGCCCGGACGGCTACCGGCTCGGCATCGAGTTGTGCGCCGCGCAGTCGGGGTCCCGGATCGCCGCGACGAGCTGGGTGTGGTTGAAGGATGTCTTGTCGTTCGGCGCAGCGGTCGTCGCCGTCGTGCTCACGCTCGGGCGCACGAGGCGCCTGATCCCCCTCACGGCGGCGCTCGCGGCGATCGCGTGGCTGGGCGGCACCGGGTGGCTGCTCGTCACCACCCTCCTGCGCTGATCACGTGGAGCGGTTCTTCGCGTGCCGGCGCGATCCGAGGTCGTGCCAACTTCGCTCGGCGACCTCCACGTCGTAATGGTCCGCGGCCTTCTTGATGTTCGCAAACGCAACGTCGCGCTCCGAGTCGGAGACGTCCTCGACCTGATCGAAGCGCGCGAGCGCGTTCCGCACGTGGTCCGCATCGGTGAGCGGCTCCTTGCGCTGCTTCGGAAACGCGAACACCGAGTCCGGCAGCTGGTCTCGAGTCGCCGTGTCGAGCTCGCCGTGCTTCGTGTGCGGCTTCCAGGTGGTATGGGCCATGACGAACCTCCCGGTTCGGGTGTTGGCCTGTAGATACCCCGATCGCGAGGCGGGCGAAACGAACGCCTCAGGCGGGAGTCTCGGTCCAGTCGCGATCGAGCGCGTGGAGGACGTCGAAGAGCTCGTCGACGCGGGGATCCGTCTGCCGCCCGGCCTCGAGCTCGAGGCTCGACATCGCCTGGCGCAGTTCGTCGAGGGCGCGGAGCCGCTCGGAGACGGCGGCCTCGCGCTCGGCGAGGTCGCGCTGCTGGATGAGCGCCTCACGCATCGGCGCGACGACCAAGCAGACGGCGACCAGCGCGTAGCAGCGGCTGATCTCCGCCCAATACGTCGCCCCCGCGAGGGCGTCGGCGCCGCGAACGACGTCCACGACGGTCCACCCTGCGGCCGCGAGGCCCGAGAGGAGGATCCCCATCCAGCGCCCTCGGCCGAACGTGAGGAGCGCGATCGGGATGACGTAGAGGACGGAGACCTCGAACGATCCGCTCGCGGCGTCCACGAGGCCCACGAGGGCGAGCAGCAGGATCCCGATCACGAGCGCCACCCACGCGGAGCTGCCGGCGAGGACCCGCTCGGCACGCATCAGCCACGAGCGCTGCACGCGCGCGTCGACCTGCGGTCCCGGGATCTCCAGGACCGAGTCCCCCGGATCGGCACGGATGTCCATCGTCGTTTCCCCTCTACGAAGTGGTCGGCTCGCAGACCCTCGGGCTTGACTACCCGAAACCGGGTAGTCCGTCGGCGGGCTTCGCGAAGGCCGGCGCTATCCTCGTGCCGGTGGACGAGTCGTCGGTCGACGAAGCCGTGGCGTCGGGCCGTGCCTTCGCGGACCTCTCCGCCTGGCGGAAGGTTGCGCTTGCCGGCTCGGACGCGGTCGCGTGGCTGAACGACCTCGCCTCGGCCGACATCGCGGACCTCGCCCCAGGAGCGGCGAAACGCTCCCTCCTCCTTTCTCCCACGGGTCAGATCCGCGCGGAGTTCACGATCGCGAAGACGGCCGACGAGATCCTGCTGCTCCAGGATCCCCACCAGCCGAGCGGGATCGACGAGCTCCTCGCGCCGTACGTGCTCTCTTCCGACGTGCGTCTTGCCGACCGCTCCGGCGAGCTCGCGCTGTTCGCGTTCCCGCATCGTGGCGAGCCGTTGGGGATGCCGGAAACCACCGCCACAGCACCTTCGTGCACGGGTCCCGGGCTCGATCTCCACGCACCGGCGAGCTCTCGTGAAGCGATCGAACGCGCGCTGCTCGGCTCCTTCGCCCGCCTCGGTCTCGACGACCTCGATCGGTATCGGATCGCGGCCGGCATCCCCCGGTTCGGCGTGGACGGCCGCGAGGAGGACCTCCCCGAAGAGGGCGGGTTCGACGAGGCCGTGTCGTACGAGAAGGGGTGCTTTCTCGGTCAGGAAGCGGTCGCGAAGGTCCGCAACCTCGGCCATCCGCGCCGGCTCGTCGTGCACCTTGCCGCGGACGACCCCGTCTCGGCCGGCGAGCCCATCGAGGTCGACGGCGAGTCGGTCGGCGAGATCACGAGCGCGTCGGAGCGCAACCGCAGCTGGTGGATCCTCGCGCGCGTCAACTGGGCTCGGCGGGAGGGACCGTTCCGCACGCCCCACGGCGTCAGGCTCACGCCGGTCCCGCACCGCTCCTGAGGTTTGAGCGAGCGCGACGGCCGGTACGATCGTGAAGAACCGACCCAGATCGGGAGGTGTCGCGCATGCCGGCCTCGCAGGGCCACCACGAACATGAGGCGGTCAAGCACCGTCACAAGCACTACCACGTGACCCACTACCTCCATCGAGGCGAGAACTGGGGCCACCTGACCTCGACGCACACCCACGAGCACAACCACGCCGCGGTCGAGCACGTGCACATCCCCCACCTCGAGCCCGAGAAGGAACATCGTCGCGAGTGCCACGTGCACGACCACGCGCGACCCGCGCAGTCTCCGGGTTAGCCGAGCCGGATCCGCGCGTAGGCTGCCGTGCATGCGACCCGGCACGACCATCGCGCTGCACTCCGACCGATGGGATGCGTGGCATCCCGCGGAGGCGGCGCACCTCCTCGAGGGCGTGCGCGCGCCGTGGTACGTCGCCGCCGGCTGGGCGCTCGACCTGTTCGTCGGCGAGCAGCGCCGTGAGCACGAGGACCTCGAGGTCGCCGTTCCGGCGGCCCGCTTCGACGAGATCGCCGATGCACTCCGCGGGTACGAGCTGTTCGTGCCCGGCAGGAACGAGTCCGGCGACGAGATCGGATGGCCGCTCACGACCGCCGACGAAGACCTCGACGAGCACCACCAGACCTGGGTGCGAGAGCCGTCGACGGGCGCCTGGCGGATGGATGTGTTCCGCGAACCCTCCGACGGCGCCGACTGGGTCTGCCGACGGGACCGCCGCATCCGACTCCCGTATCGCGAGGTCGTCGCGCACACGCGCGACGGCATCCCGTTCGCGCGCCCGGAGATCGTCCTCTTGTTCAAGGCAAAGCACGTGCGCGACAAGGACGAAGCCGACTTCGCCGACATCGAACCGCTGCTGGAGCCCCGCGCCCGTCGGTGGCTGCAGCGATCGATCGCGCTCGTCCACCCGGGCCACGCATGGCTGGAGCGCCTGTGAGGTGAGAGGCTCGAGCATCGGGGAGGGATGAGCGATGGGCAAGGTGCGATTCCAGGTGGCGGTCTCGCTCGACGGATACATGGCGGGGCCCAAGCAGAGTCTCGAGGAGCCGCTCGGGGTCGGCGGCGAGGAGCTGCATGCGTGGATGGTCGAGCTCGAGGTCTGGCGGCGGATGGAGGGACAGGAAGGCGGCGTCGTCAACGCGAGCACACCCGTGGTCGAGGAGGCCATGGCGAACGTGGGCGCATACGTGATGGGCCGCAACATGTTCGGAGGTGGCCCCGGCCCGTGGGAGGACGATCCGCCCTGGAAGGGGTGGTGGGGAGACGATCCTCCGTATCACGCTCCCGTCTACGTGCTCACCCACCATGCCCGCGAATCCCTTCCGATGCAGGGCGGGACGACCTTCCACTTCGTCACCGGCGGCATCGAGTCCGCGATGCGGCTCGCGAAGGAGGCAGCGGGTTCCGCCGACGTCTCGATCGGTGGCGGCGCGAACGTCATCCAGCAGTGCCTTGCCGCCGGGATGGTCGACGAGTTCGAGCTCCACGTGGCCCCCAAGCTGCTGGGCGACGGCGAGCGGCCCCTCGATCACGTCGGGAACCTCGTCCTCGAGCAGGTCCGGGTCATCGAGGCGCCGGGCGTCACCCACCTCAAGTACCGCGTGGCCGGATGAGATCCCGTCGCGCCATCGTGGGCGAGGGGGGAGTCGAACCCCCACGGGCCTGAGCCCACCGGGACCTAAACCCGACGCGTCTGCCGTTTCGCCACTCGCCCGGCTTCATCCAACCAGCGCCCGTCGGCGGCGCCAAGCTTGCGGGGACCCAATGCTTGGGTTACCGTGCAGCACCGCCACCGCGCGTGGCCGAGCGAGCCGAGGGGAGGTGACCGATGACCGCGTTCAAAGGGGTTGTCGCGTCGCGTCCCGGGATCGGCTGACCGCATCGGTCGAACGCTCCGGGCGCGTCGACGTTCCCGTCGTTGCCGTTCGGAGGTTGCTCATGTCTCAGGACACGCGCCGAGAGGCGCGTCCAACACCTCGCTCGTTCCGCTGCCGCCGCTGTGACGCGGTCGTCTCCACGCACGCCGCGGGCACCGCACATCGCAACCACTGCCCGCAGTGCCTCTGGAGCCGGCACGTCGACGACCGGCCGGGTGATCGCGACGCCGGATGCGGCGCGCTCATGGAGCCCATCGCGATCAGCGTACGCGGCGACGGCGAATGGGTGCTCATCCATCGCTGCACTCGCTGCGACGCCCTGCACGCGAACCGTTCCGCGGGGGACGACGACCCGACCATGCTGCTGAAGCTCGCGGTACAGCCGCTCGCGCAGCCGCCGTTCCCGATCGAGCGGATCGGGCGCCGCTACGGAACTAGCAGGCGGCGGTGAGGTACGGGTTCGGGTCGACGGCCGCGCCGTTGCCCGGGTGCCACTCGAAGTGGTCGTGGGGTCCGCCGGCGTCGCCCGTGGCGCCCACGTAGCCGATCACGTCGCCGGCCTGCACCGCGCCGAGCTTGCCGAACCGCTCGAGGTGCGCGTTGTACACGTAACCACGCGGGCCGAGGACCTTCACCGCGAGGCCGCCGAGCTCGTTCGTGGCGGTCACCGCTTGGCCGTCGAACGGGGCGATGATGGGCGTTCCGTAGGGCGCAATGATGTCGTTGCCCTGGTGGATGTGCGGCGGCACGCCCTTGATGCGCACCATCACGCCGAAGTTGTCCATGATCTCGAAGGTGCCGCGGAGCGGGCACCGCTCGAGGATCCCCCACTGCGCGAGCCACGAACGCACGTCGGCTCGCTTCTGGACGAGGTCCTTCACGAGCTTGCGCTTCTGCTCGTTCATCGTCTGCACGCGGTGCCTCATCCGCTTGGTCTTGTGCTTCCACTGGTGCACGGCGCGAAGGTGGTCGGTCCACTGGGTCACGAAGCCGATCGTGCTGTCGCCGGCGACCGACGGCCTGGCCGGCCGCTCGGGCAACGTGCGGTGGAGGTGGTCGGTGCGGTGCGCGATCCCGCGACGAACGCTCGTGATCCGGTGCTCGAGCCAGTGCAGGCGCTGATTCGCGAGCGCAACCTGCGACCTCGTGGACGCGTTCGCGGTGGGCAGATGAGCGGTGGGCGAACCCGGCACGACGGATCCGAGCACTGCGACGCCGACGACGAGGATGAGCAGTGTCCGGATGGTTCGTCGCAAGGTCTCGTCCTCTCGGGTTCGGGCGTCCTGGAAGGTTTCGGCCGCGTGTGGTGGATTCCTTGACCCCGGTTGCGCGCGATGGGGAGCGCAACCCCCGGAAGTGGTCGAAGGTTGTAGGCCGTGGCGCCACGCACGCGTGGTCCTCAGCGATGCGCGACGGCGGTATTCGCCTGGGTGACCACGCGCAGGCCTCGCGCGTCGATCCAGGGGTCGAGCTCGGCCTCGAGGTCGGCAACCACGCCGTCCCACTCCTCGGGAGCAAGGCGCAGCGACCCCGGCGCGACCGGCGCGCCGGGGACGTATCGTCGGAGGAAGTCGTTCACGGAACCGAAGCGGCTCGTCCGTCGCGAGGTCCGGACCCGGATCCTGCCGAAGCCCGCCGAGGCCAGGAGCGCTCGGAGCTCGGCGGGCTCCGGTAGGGAGAAGAGCCAGTCGACGGAAGCCGAGACACCGGGGCCGGCCCGGCGCCCGAGGGAGTCCGCGAGCGCCGCGAAGGCGGGGCTCCTTCCGATCGGTCCCCAGACCGACACGCCGATGAGCCCGCCGGCGCGGAGCACGCGCCGCAACTCTCGCAACACGTGTTCGCGGTCCGACATCGTCGGCAGGCCTTGCTGGCAGAGCACGGCGTCAAACGACCGGTCCGCGAACGGGAGTGCCGCGAGCGTCTCGCCGAGCTGAGCGCGGTCGTCGAGCGCGACCACCGTCCCGCCCGGGGCGATACGTCCGGCGACCAGCCGGCCGACGATCCCCGAGCCACCCGAGAGGTCCAGCACGCGATCGCCCCGGCCGGGACCGACCGCGTCGACGAGGTCGGCCGCCCACGCGGCGAACGGCTCGTTGACCGATCCGGCCGCGTCAGGCTCGAGCGCGATCGGCGACCGCGAGGTCGGCATCATCGCTCGTTCTCACCAGATCGCGTGCGCGGCCGCGCTCTGCCGCGAGGTGCTTCACGACGTACCTCGCGTCCCGGTCCCCCCCTGGCAGCACGTCGGACGACAGCGCGAACTGGAACACCAGCCCGACGAAGTACATCCCGGGCATCGAGTCGACGACGCCGCGCGTATGCATCGGAAGACCGGCGGCGTCGAAGATCGGCAGATCGATCCACGAGAAGTTCGATCGGTAGCCGGTGCACCACACCACGTTCGTGACGTCGAGCGTCCGCCCGTCCTCGAGCACCGGCAGGCCCTCGCGCACGCCCGTCACGCGGGACACGCGCTCGACGCCGGCGGCGGCGAGGTCCTTCGGCCTGATCCGGATCAGCGGGTCGCCTTTCTCGATCATCTTGGTCGCGAGCTTGCGACCGATCGGGTTCCTCCTGGTCATCACGTGGTGCCCCATGAAGCGAAAGACCCGGAAGCCGATGTGCGCGGGCACGGTGCCGTGTCGCACGGGGATGTGTCCGACGTCGGGCCCCGCGAGCCACGTGGGTCGCGTGCGGCTCAGCTCGACCGCGATCTCTGCCCCCGAGTTGCCCGCGCCCACGAGCAGCACGCCGCCCTCGCGAAGTTGGGAGGGGTTGCGATATGCGTTGGAGTGCATCTGGACGATGCGCGCGTCGAGGTTCGCCGCGAACGCGGGAACCTTCGGCGTATGGTGGGCGCCGGTCGCCACGATCACGCGGTCGGCCTCGAGTCGCCGCTCGCCCGCCGTCGCGACGAAGCGACCGTTCTCATGGGTCAGTCGGTCCACCTTCACGCCGGTGCGGATGGAGAACTCGAACCGCTCGGCATAGCGCTCGAGGTAGTCCGCCATCTCGTCCTTCGTCGGGAAGCTCGAGGAGAACGACGGCTTCCAGCCGGGGAGACGGTCGTACCCCTTCGGCGTGAACAGGCGGAGTGAGTCCCAGCGGTTTCGCCAGGCGTCGCCGACCCGCTCGTACCCGTCGAGGATCACGAACGGCACCCCGGCCTTCCGCAGGTGATACCCGGCCATGAGGCCCGCCTGGCCCCCGCCGATCACCATCGTGTCGAATCGCTCCACGCCGTCCATGGCACCCTCCTTCGGTCGTCTGCGCGCGACCGTAGACCGGGGACCATGGACGGCTCATCGACGAAACGCACCAACCGTCCGACGGGGTCCGCGTGGTGCGTTCGCACCACGCCGAGCTCAGGCGAGGTCGTGCTCGAAGGCGAAGGCCGTCGCGGCCGACCGCGTCGACACGTGGAGCTTCGCGAAGATGTTCTGCAGGTGGCGGGCGACCGTGTGTTCGCTCAGCACGAGCTCCGCGGCGATCGCGCGGTTGGTTCGTCCGGCGGCCACCAGGCGCAGCACCTCCGCCTCGCGTTCGGTGAGACCACGTGGAAGCTCGCCGGGGCGTGCGAGGAGGTCCGCGGCCGCGTTCGCCTCCGGCTCGGCTCCCAGCCGCTCGAACGCGGAACGCGCGGCGCGGAGCTCTAGCGTTGCGTCGTCGGCGTCGCCGGCGGCGCGGAGGGCCGAGCCGAGCACCAGCCGCGCGCGGGCGACCTCGTACGGCATGCGGAGCTGCTGCCAGTGCGCACACGCGCTCCGAAGGACGTCGAGCGCTCCGACGGCGTCGCCCTCCCGCAGTCGCACGACGCCTCGCGCCATCGCCGCCGAAGCCCGGAGCGCGGGCGTCGCGTACTCGCCGGCGATCCCCTCGAGCTCGTCGGCGGCCGCGCGGGCCTCGTCGAGGAGGTCCGCGGCGGCGGACGCCTCGACCTGGGCCGCGAGCAGGCGCGCGCGACGCAGGCGGTGGCCGGTCTCCGATGCAACCGCCATACGCAGCGCGGTCGCCGCGCTCTCGGCCTTGCCCTGAGCGAGCCGCAGCAACGCAAGCCCCGGCTGGGGGTCCGCCCCGAGCTCGTGCGCCCTCGCAAAGGCTTCCTCCGCGGCCGCGAAGTTTCCGATGCGCCGGCGGATCTCACCGGTCTCGTAGAACGCCCTCGCGGCGGCCTCTGGATTGAACGCCTCCTCGGAGACGCGTTCCGCCTCGGCGGCGGCCTCCTGCCAATCGCCGAAGAGGCCGACGACCGTCGCGCGGTTGATGCGGCAAAGACCCGGGAACGGCGACTCGGGCGGCAGGGTCCGGTACCACGCCCTCGCCGTATCGCTCCACTCGCGTGCACGGCCGAGGTCGCCGACGTCGAGGCACGCGTCGAGGACGTTGCACCAGATCACGCCGGTGTAGAACTGATTCAGCTGCCCGGCGACGACGGACGTCATCGCCTCGTCGAGCAGCGCCATCCCGTCCGGCACCCTGCCCACCGCGAGGAGCGCGAGGCCCTGGCCGTGGATGCCGAGCGCGACGAGCTCCCGGTTCCCGAGCCGGCGACCGATGCCGGTGACCGCCTCACTGAGCTCGCGCGCTCCCTCGAGGTCGCCGGTGTGCTGACCCACCACCGCCTGGCAGAGCATCAGGAAGCCGAGCGGCACGCACTCGGGCTGCCCCTCGAGATGTCGCTGCGCCTGGCCGAGCCACCCCATCGCCACCGAGGGCTCGCCGCGCTGGAAGTGCTCGAAGCTCATGCGAACGGCGACGCCGGCGGCCTCCTGCTCGTCACCGGCGGCGACGTACCCGGCGTAGGCGGCCTGCCGACGATCCACCGATTCGTCGTGCTTCGAGAGCCACCACGCGGCGTCGGCGAACGCATCGAGGTCCCGTGCGGTGAGCGTGGCGGGATCCAGGGCCCCGAGCTCCTCGTACGCCTCGACCCAGTCTTCGCGCTCGGCGGCCGCTCGTGCCCGCTCGATGTCGGCGATCCGCTCGGTCACCCCAATCCTCCCGACCCGACCTGGGGCGACCCAGCTTAGCCGCGGCCGCTCGACACCAGCGATCGAAGCCGCGAGCATGCGTGCGTGGAGGAATCCGGCGAACGCTCGTACCGCGCGGACCTCGCGCTGATCCACCACCTCGGGTTCGGGTTCCACGCCGACGCCTGCGCACCGGGGATCCTGCGGCTGCTCGAGCCCGTGCGCGAGCGCGGCGGCCTGGTCGTCGAGCTCGGATGCGGCAGCGGGCTGCTCACGCGGTATCTCCTCGACGCGGGTCACCGGGTGCTCGCGACCGATGCGTCGCCGGCGATGCTTGCGCTCGCGCGAGACGTGGTGCCGGACGCCGCCGAGATCGCCGAGCTCGTGCTCCCCGACGACCCCATTCCGCCCGCCGACGCGATCGTGTCGATCGGGCACGTGCTGAGCTACCTGCCCGACGAGGATTCGATCGATCGCGCGCTCGTGGCGGCTGCGGTCGCCCTCCGCCCCGGCGGCGTGTTCGCGATCGACCTGTGCGACCTGGAGTGGGGCGAGGCGCGACGCGGCGCTCCCGGGTTCGGGCGGGCCGAGGACGACTGGGCGATCGTCACGGAGTACTCGATCCCCTCGCCCGATCGGTTCGTCCGGCAGATGGCGACGTTCGTTCGGAACGCGGACGGGTCCTGGCGGCGGGACGACGAGCGCCACGACAACGTGCTGATCGACACCGCGCGCGTGCCGTCGCTGCTCGCCGAGCACGGTGTGCGTGCGACTCTCGGGACCGCGTTCGGCACCGAGCGGCTCCCGATCGGGCTGCGCACGATCGTCGGGAGCAAGGAGCGGGTAACGGCCGTCTCGGGGTGGTAGCACCCATCCGGGCGTGAGGCCCACGCGCGACACGAGTCGGGTCGGCCACCTTGGACGCGCCGAGCCCCGGATGCCACGATGGCCGGGATGGCGATCGAGGAACGACGTGCCGCGGGGTCCGGCCGGCATCGCGTCCTCGCGCGCGCGCTTCTCGGTTCCGTCCTGCTGCTCGTACTCGCGAGCGTCGTCATCGATGTCCTCCCGGTGCACGGCCGGACGATCGTCCCCAGCGCCTCGGACTATGCGTTCGGCGCCACGTTCCTCGTGTTTCCGATCGTCGGGTACGTGTTGGCGATGCGGCGCCCCGAGAACGCAATCGGCTGGCTGCTCCTCGGCGGCATCGGGATGGCCCTCGGCGTGGACGCGTTTCTCGGCTCATTCGCCGCGCACGCACTTCGCAGCGGGGATCGCCATCTGGGCGCCGTGTTCCTCGCGCTCGACGGCGGGCTGTGGGTCCCGATCGTCGTGCTCCCCATCACATACCTGATCCTGCTGTTCCCGGACGGCCATCTGCCCTCGCCGCGGTGGCGCCCGTTCGCGCGCGTGCTCGCGATCGCGATGACGCTCGTGTTCCTCTCGATCACGTTCGGCCCCGGCAGGCTCGAGAACACGATCGTCCCGAACCTCCAGAACCCGATCGGCATCGGGGCGCTCGAGGCCGTCGTGTCGGTGGTGTTCGGGTTGCTTGCGCTGTTCCCGGTCGCGATCGTCGCGTCGTTCGTGAGCCTCGTTGGGCGGTACCGGCGCTCGACGGGCATCGAGCACCTGCAGCTTCGCTGGCTCGTCACCGCGGCGGGAGCGGTGGTGGTCATCTACAGCATCGTGCTTCCCATCGGGCTCGTGTTCGGCTGGGGCGATGTCCGAACGCCGGCATGGCTCGACGTCCTGCAGACCGTGACGACGACGTCCTTCGCGCTGATCCCCATCGCGATCGGCGTGTCCGTGTTGCGATATCGCTTGTTCGAGATCGACGTCGTCATCAACCGGGCCGTGCTCTTCGGCGCGCTCGCGCTCTTCATCACGCTCGTCTACGTCGGCATCGTCGTGGGCGTGGGCGCCCTCGCGGGCAGCCGGGCCAACCCGGTCCTCTCGGCGGCCGCGGCGGCCGTGGTGGCGCTCGCCTTCCAGCCGGTGCGGCGCCGCGCTCAGCGGTTTGCCGACCGGCTCGTGTACGGGAAGCGCGCGACCCCGTACGAGGTTCTGTCCGAGTTCTCGACGCGCCTCGGGTTCGCGTACGCGGCCGACGAGCTCTTGCCGAGGATGGCGCGGGCGATCGCCGACGGCACGGGCGCCGCTCGCGGCGACGTGTGGGTGAGGATTGGCGAGACGCTCCGCCCCGAGGCCTCGTGGCCCCCGGACGCCGAGCCGTCCTCGCCCGTTCCGCTCGACGAGAACGCCGAGGGCGCCGTGACGGCGACCTCGATGCTCGAGCCGGTGCGGCACCAGGGTGAGCTCCTCGGGGCGCTCTCGATCACGAAGCGCGCGGGCGAGTCGATCACGCCCACGGAAGAGAAGCTCGTGCGCGACCTCGCCGCGCAGGCCGGCCTCGTGATGCGCAACGCGCTGCTCATCGAGGAGCTCCGAGCCTCACGCCAGCGACTGGTCGCGGCCCAGGACGAGGAGCGCCGGCGCCTGGAGCGCAACATCCACGACGGCGCGCAGCAGCAGCTCGTGGCGCTCACCGTGAAGGCGCGACTCGCTCAGTCGCTCGCGCAACGGGAGCCGGACCGCACCCAGGAGATCCTCGGCGAGCTGCAGGCCGACGCGAACGACGCGCTGGAGAACCTGCGCGACCTCGCGCGGGGCATCTACCCTCCGCTGCTCGCCGACAAGGGGTTGGCGGCCGCCCTCCAGGCGCAGACGCGCAAGGTGCCGGTCCCGACCGTCGTGGAGGCCGACGGCATCGGTCGGTTCTCCCAGGATCTCGAGGCCACCATCTACTTCTGCGCGCTCGAGGCCCTGCAGAACGTCGCGAAGTACGCGAACGCGACGCGAGCGACCGTGCGACTCACGAACGGCCGCGGCGAGCTGCGGTTCGAGATCGTCGACGACGGCGTCGGCTTCGACCCGGCGGCGGCGCGGTCCGGGAGCGGCCTGCAGGGCATCGAGGACCGGCTGTCGGCGCTGGGAGGACGGCTCGAGGTGACGAGCGCGCGCGGGCGCGGCACGACGGTCCTGGGGTCGGGACCCGTCCGCGATCGCTAGTGCGCGTGCACGTACCCGGGCGGCGGCGTCTCGCCGGGGGCGGGCTCGTGCACGAGCCCGGGTCCCGCCTCCGGACGGCGGCTCGCGCTCTCGAGGTCGCCGGAGGCCATGAGCGAGAGCATGTCGATGTCGAGCTCCCGCGCATCGATCGTTCGCCGGACGGTCCATCGGAGCTCGCCGTCGGAGGTGCGGTTGCCCAGTTCTCGCTCCTCCGGTTCGCACGGACCTCCCGTGCCGTCCAGGATCATCCTGAGCGTCGGGCGCGTGAGCTCTCGGTCGTCGTTGCGTACGACGACCCCCACCTCGCCGCTTGAGAGCTCGACGAGGGTCCCGATGGGGTACAGGCCCATCATCCGGACGAACGCTCGCACGACGCGGGGGTCGAAGCCCGTGCCGGCCCCCGCCTGGAGCATCGCGAGCGCCTGCCGGCGCTCCTCGGCCTGGCGGTACGGGCGGGCGCTCGTGACCGCGTCGAAGCAGTCGGCGACCGCCACGATGCGGGACAGCAACGTCGGCTGGCGGTTCCCGCGCAACGTGGGATAGCCCGTGGCGTCGTAGGCGGCGTGGTGCTCCAACACCACCGTTGCCGCGGGGTGAAAGAGGTCACGGCTCGTCATCAGGATGAGGCCGGTCCCGTCGACCGGATGGTGCTGCACGAGGCGCCACTGCTCCTCGTCCAGGGGACCCGCGTACTGGAGGATCTCGGCCGGAACCTTCACCTTCCCCACGTCGTGCAGGAGCGCGCCGATCCCGAGGTTGATGACCTGATCGTGGTCAAGCCCGATCGCCTGGCCGAGCGCGAGCGACAGCACGCACACGTTGATCATGTGGTGGTACGTGTACTCGTCATGAGACTTCACGGTCGTGAGCAAGAGGGCCTGCGCGGGGTCTGCGCGGATCTGGTCCGAGAACCGCTCGGCGATCTCCCGGGTCTCGCGCATGTTGCCGGGCTGGCCGGCGAGCAGACGTGAGGCGGTCTCCCGGAGGAATTCCAGCCCCATGGCGTAGCTGCTCAGCAGGTCGCCCATGCCGAACTCCCCGTCGCCCGCCGTCGGTCCCCCCGCCGCGTTGATCGCGAGCGGCTCGAGCTCCTCCGCGGCGGGGGTCTCGCCGCAGAGGGCCCGCACGAGCGCGTCGAGCTCGGGCTCGCCCACGGTCTCACGGAGCTCCAGCGATTGGATCCCCGCTCGCCCGAAGGTGTCGGTGAGGCGAAGCAAGGTGAGCGACTCCCACGCGAGGAGCGTTCGACCCAGGTAGAAGCGCTGGCGCGACATGATCAAGACCGGCGGGCCCGGGCTCGCGCCGCGGAGCCGCTCGGCCTCGGCGGCGAGAGCGGTCACGCCCTCCCGGCGGGCGGTATGACCCGACGGATACAGCCCGTACGTCTGCGTGGCGGTCGAGAGGACGCGCAGGAACGCTCCGGCCCGGTCGATCCCGGTGATCGTGGCCGATCTCACCGCGCACCCGTTCCTCGTCCGCGCAGCAACCCTCGCGCGTATCTGCGCAGGGATCTCGGAAGGCGAGGTCGAGATCGTGTCGTGAAGCCTGCGAGCGCGCTCCCGGCCTCGGGAGACGGGTGGCGCGCGAGCGCTTCCAGCGCGCGTCGACGGCTCTCCACGTCGCTGGATCCCGACACGATGCCCGCCAACGCACTCGCCGCTTCGGGCGTCACGAGGCCGCCCAACGCCTCGATCGCCATGAGCCGGACCGCGGGGTCGGGGCCGGAGGCCAAGGAGCCCAGGTGCGGCAGGGCCGCCTCCCCGCCCGCCACGAGGCCGAAGACCGCCTCCCGCCGCACGGCCTCGGCCGCGTGCCTGGCGGCCTCCACAAGGAGATCCAACGACCGCGGATGGCGCGAATGTCGCAGCACGTTCACCGCGTTGCGCACGACGTACCACCTGGGGTCGTGCAGGCGCCGCACGATGGGACCCGCCCGACCGGGCGCGAGCTGGCGCAGGAGCCCAAGCAACACGGCCCTTCGGCCCCGGTCCTGCTCCTCGGCGAGCTCCTCGAAGAGCACGTCCACGCCGCTCTCTCCGAACGGCGCCAGCAGCAGGAAGTTCGGCGTTGCCTCCTCTCCCCCGCCGGCCGAGACGAGCTCGGCGACCGCCGCTCGGTCGAGCACGATGGGCGTGTAGCGCTCCAGGAACGAGGGGCCGTCCATCGGCGTGCGGATCCCCTCCACCACGGACACGAGCTCCAGGACGCGCAGGTGGTCTCGGCCCAGGAGTGCCTCGCGCGTGGCGCCGGCCCACACCTCGGCCACCGACTCGTAGAGGCCCGGCTCCGCCTCCAGGAAGAAGTAGTCCTGCAAGGTCGCGAGCCCGAGCGCGGTGACCTGCTGCGTACCGGCAACCGACAGCTCGTGGAGGTCCCGAAGGTCCCCCGGCTCGGAGTCGAGCAGATGGCGCGCGAGCGCCTCGGTCACGGAGGAGCCGTCGCCGAACCCCTCGGTGGGACTTCCGATCTGCTCGAGGCCGGACAGGATCGTCGCGCCGTCCTCGAATCCCGCCTGCAGCGCCATCGTGAAGTCGACGATGTCGTGCAGGCGCACGCCGGTCTCCGCGAGGCGCCGTGCGATCTCGACCGGCTGCTCGCCGTCGGCTCCGAGGTCGACGATGGCCCGGCTGAGCTCGGCGTTGCTGAGCGAGCCGATGAGCCGCTCGGCGAGCAGATCGTCCGCCGCCTGCTGGACGAGCTTGCCGATGACGGCACGCCGCAGCTCGGCGGGTACCCCCACCAGCGCGTTGCACAGCTTCGCGTAGACGTCCGGATCGGACGGGGTCGCATCGACCGTGTGCGAGACCGATTCCTGCAGCCGCCACAGGACGAGCTCGGCCTGCTCCTCGATCGACCCCGAGAGGTTCTCCGTCAGGAACGCGGTAGCTGCGCTCATCGCGTTCCCGTCGTCCTCGGTTCCCTCGTGCGCCCCGCCACCGGGTCTCGCCGCCGGCCCGAGCCTCGTCGGCACGACGGACGTGACGTCCGAGAGGAGCGATTCCAGGCCGTCGCTCGGGTCGATCGCCTCGACCGGCGTCGTGAGCGCGGCGAACAACGTCTGAAGATCCTCGGGCGAGGGCGGGCTCGTCAGACGGAGCCGCTCGGCGCGTCGCTCGAAGCACACGCGGGCGAGCCGCAGCGTCGACGCGTCCGAGGGAAGGTGGAACCCCTTGGCCGAGAACCCATCCGGGCTGATCTCGACGTCGACCGGTCCGTCGGACAGCGCCAGCTCTGCCGCCTGCCGGATCATCTCCGCGGCGGCCACGAACCCGGCCTGCTCGGGACTCTCCGGATAGAGCCGATAGGTGGCAAGGCCGAACCAGAGCTGCCTGAGGTAGCCCGCGACCGCCCGCCCACGCTCGATCGGTTTCTCGATGGCCTGCCGCCTTCCGAAGGTCCCGTGATGACTATCGGCGTGGCTCGCGCTCACATGAAACCTCGGCCGGAGGAGGCCTCTTCGCTACACGGCGCGCAAGCGAACGTCTCCGCGCGAGGACTGGCCGTCCTTCGCCTCGACCCTGCCGGGCAGGATGATGACGAAGCGAGCGCCGCCGCCGGGAGCGTCCTCGACCTTCGCGGTGCCGCCGTGCAGCTCGGCGAATCGCTTCACGAGCGAGAGCCCGATGCCGACACCCTTGCCCGAAGCGCCCGGCCCCTGGCGGAACGGGTCGAAGAGCGACTCCTTCAGCTCGTCGGGGATTCCCGGCCCCTCGTCCTCGACCGTGAGCACCACGCTGTCGCTCCGCGCGCGCACGTTGATGTGTACCGGGGTGCCGATCGGGGTGTGCCGCGCCGCGTTCACGAGCAGGTTCTCGATGATCCGCTCCACCATCGAGCCGTCCACCTCGATCTTCACCGCATCGGCCTCCACGCGGACGGGGTGGGGGCCGAGCTGCTCGCACTCGCGCATCACGCGCTTCGCGAGATCCCCGACGTCGATGAACGACCGCTCCGGCGTCAGGTCCTCGCGATCGATGCGGTCGAGGTCGAGGAGGTCGTTCACGAGCCTGTCCATCTTGCGGCCCGACACGTCGATCGCCTCGTAGAGGCCCGCCATCTGTTCGCTCGAGAGCTGCAGCTGATGGCTGCGCCGGAGCGACCCGATCGACCCGAGCACGGCCGCGAGCGGGCCCTTCAGGTCGTGCGACACGGCGTGCAGCAGCGTGTTCTTCATCTCGTTCAGGTCCCGCAATCGGTCGGCGATGCGGCGCTCCTCCTCCGCGCGCTGGGTCTCCCTGTCGATGGACTCGCGAAACGTCGCGAGCAGCATCGCGAGGATCATCAGCAGCACGAAGCGGACGCCCGCGTTCCAGTAGGGCACGAGCCCCGGGTTCGGCATGCCCGCTTCGAGCTCGGCCGCGAGCCCGGCTCCCCCAGCGGCGAGCGCCATGAACCCTCCCCAGCGGCGGCCGAGGTTCCACGTCACGAGGCCGACGGGAGCGAGGTAGAACAGCGCGAGCGAGATGCGGAACGACACCGCGTAGTCGAGCGCCGCCACCAGCAGCACGAAGCCGATCCCGACGAGGAACACGAGGATCTTCGGGCGGCCGTCGAAGAACCGTTGCGTGCGAAGCAGCAGGTGCCGGTTCTTGCGCATGCCCGAGCCCCGTGGGGCGATCGCGTCCACGACGTAAGCGTCGGCCCCAGACACCCCGGTCTTGAGCAGCGGGTTCGGCCGGGAGTCAGCGCGCGCCGACGCGCTCGCGGAGCGCCCGAAAGGCACGCCCGCGATGGCTGATCCGGTCCTTCTCCTCGGGCGTGAGCTCCGCCATCGTGCGGTCCCATCCCACCGGCGCGAAGATAGGGTCGTAGCCGAACCCACCCGTGCCCTTCCGGGTTCCGACGAGGAGGCCCTCACAGACCCCTTCCGCGTCGAGCTCGGCGCCGTCGGGGAGCGCGAGGACCGCCCAGCAGCGATACCGCGCGGTACGCCCGCCGGCCGGGATGCCCGCGACCGCGAGCATGAGCTGCCGAAGGTTCTCCTCGTCGGTGGCGTGCTCGCCGGCGTACCGCGCCGAGCGGGGACCGGGCCCGCCGCCGAGCGCGTCGACCTCGATCCCCGAGTCGTCGGCGAGCGCGGCGACGCCGAGCGCCCCCGCGACCGCTCGAGCCTTCAGCCGCGCGTTGTCGAGGTACGTGACGCCGGTCTCCTCGACGTCCGGCCAGGCCGCCTCGTGGTTCTCGACCGTGAGCCAGGAGACCGGCCAGCCCGCGCAGATGCGCTCGATCTCGTGGAGCTTGTGGGGGTTGCGCGAGGCGATCGCGATCCGCGCGGGGAAACCGCTCACGCGAGCGCTTCGGCCTGGAACTTCGTGAGCTGCTCGATGCCGGCGGTCGCGAGGTCGAGCAGGCCGTCGAGGTC
Organism: Actinomycetota bacterium; assembly: GCA_036556805.1. GTDB lineage: Bacteria > Actinomycetota > UBA4738 > UBA4738 > HRBIN12 > DATBIS01. The sequence goes on from DATBIS010000041.1 coordinate 23,898, forward strand.
CCGCCGCGAGAACGGCGCGCCCTCGGCGGTGCCCTGCACCTCGACGAGGGCTCCCGATCCGGTCATCACGACGTTGAAGTCGACCTCGGCGCCGGCGTCCTCCTCGTAGCAGAGGTCGAGCAGCGCCTCTCCTCCCACCATGCCCACGCTCACGGCGGCCACGCTCTCCGCCAGCAGGTCGTCGGGAACCTTCCCTCGCTCGTGCAGGCTTCGCAGGGCGAGCGCGAGCGCGACGTAGCCCGCCGTGATCGAGGCCGTGCGGGTGCCCGCATCGGCGAGCAGGACGTCGCAGTCGATCGTGATCGTACGCTCGCCCATCCGCGAGAGGTCGGTCACCGCGCGGAGCGAGCGGCCGATCAGCCGCTGGATCTCCTGGGTCCGGCCGCCCGGGCGTCCGCGCGTGACCTCGCGCGCGGAGCGTTCGGCCGTCGCGCGCGGCAGCATGGAGTACTCCGCGGTCACCCAGCCGCCTCCCGTGCCGCGGAGCCACCGGGGCGCGTCGTCGCTCACGGAGGCAGCCACGAGCACGCGCGTTCGCCCCATCGAGAAGAGCACAGATCCCTCGGCCCAATCCTGGTAGCCGAGCTCCCACGTGACCGGTCGGATCTCGCCGGCGGCCCTCCCGTCGGGCCGCGTCACGCTCCCACCATGATCCGCATGCCGCCGCGGGCGACCTGGACGTCGCCGTCGAACACGGTCGCCGCCTCTTCGCGCGAGAGGTCCGTGTCGAGCGTCGGCCAGATGTGCGTGAGGATCAACTGCGACGCGCTCGCGCGCGCCGCGTGCTCCCCCGCCTGCTGCGCCGACATGTGAAACGGCAGCAATCCTTCCGCGTGCTTCCACGTGGCCTCGCAGAGGAACACGTCGGCGTTCTCGGCGAGCTTCACCACCTCGTCGGAGGGGCCGGTGTCGCCCGTGTACGCGAGCACCGCGCCGTTCGTCTCGATCCGGTAACCGAGCGCGCGCACGCCGATGTGGGTCATCTCGAAGGCGCGGATGCGGAACGGGCCGAGCTCGAAGTCGATGCCGGGCTCCGTCGCACGTACGTCGTACGCGATGGCCGCCACGTCGCGTCCGTCCTCCGAGACGAGGCCGCCCATGTGACCCCAGAAATCGTCCGGGGCAACGAGCGGCAGCCCTGGCTCGCCGAGCCCGCCGTAGTGGCGCGCGTAGAAGGCCGGATACACGTCGACGAAGTGGTCGGGGTGCGCGTGCGAGATCAACACCGAGTGGATCTCGTCGATCCCGATGTGCTCCTGCAGTCGCGCGAACGTTCCGGTGCCGGCGTCCACCCACAGGTTGAACCCCTCGTGGCGCACGAGGTAGCCGCTCGTGGCGCCGGACGGCCGGGGCCAGGTGCCGCCGGACCCGAGGACGGTCAGCTCCACGCGCCGCCCCCGACCGGTTCGGCCTGCGCGGCGCGCACCTGCGAGATCTCCGGACCGAGGAAGATCTCCGCGACCGGACCGAACGTCGCCGGGTCGCCGGTGGAGAGGAACTCGTGCCGAGGCGTCGACGCCGACTCGCGCCGGATGCCTTCACGAGCGAGCGTCGCGTACACGTCTTTCGCCGTCTCCTCCGCCGAGGAGACCAACACGACGTCGGGCCCGAGCTCCATCTGGAGCAGGCCCGACAGCAGCGGGTAGTGGGTGCAACCCAAGATCAGCGTGTCGATCCCCCGTCGTATGAGGGGCTCAAGATACCTTCGCGCGGCGAGCCGGAGCGGCTCACTCGTCGTGTCCCCCCGCTCGACGTGCTCGACGAAAACGGGACAAGCCTGCGAGGACAGGGTCACGGGCGCCCCGGTGGCCTTCACGGCTCGATCGTATGCCCCCGAGGCGACGGTCGCCTCGGTCCCGATCATGCCGATCACGCCGTTGCGGGTCGCGTGCACGGCCGCCCTGGTCCCGGGATCGATCACGCCCACCACGGGCGTCCCCGCGCGATCGGCGATCTCGCCGATCGCGCTCACCTCCACCGAGTTGCACGCGACCACCAGCGCCTTCACGTCGCGATGCAACAGGTACTCGGCGATCTCGAGCGCGAAGCGCCGGATCTCTTCGGCAGGCCTCGGCCCGTACGGGAACCGCGCGGTGTCGCCCACGTAGATCAGCCGCTCGTGTGGCAGCAAGTCGAGGACCGCGCGCGCGACCGTGAGCCCCCCGACCCCGGAGTCGAACACGCCGATCGGGCGCTCATCCACGACGGGCTACCACCACAAGGACTCCGCGACGCCCTTCTCGGCGATCTCCAGGTCGGTCGCCCACGCGCGCGTCGACAGGTACTTCCAGCCGCCGTCGGCGAGCAGACACACGACGTCGCCGCCGTCGATCTCCGAGGCGATCCGCTGCGCCACGTGCAGGACGGCGCCGCTCGAGATCCCCGCGAAGATTCCCTCGCGCGCCGTGAGCTCGCGCGTGGCGCGGAGTGAGTCCGATGAGTTCACGAGGAACTTCCGATCGACGACGGTGGGATCGAAGATCGGCGGCACGAACCCCTCCTCGAGCGAGCGGAGCCCGTACACGAGGTCGCCGAGCTCCGGCTCCGCGGCGACCACGACGACATCGGCGCGGTGCTCGTGGAGCCGCCGGCCGGCGCCGGTGAGCGTGCCGCCGGTTCCCATCCCCGCGACGAAGTGCGTGACCTCCGGAAGGTCGCGAACGATCTCGGCGCCGGTGCCGTCGTAGTGCGCCTGCGGGTTCGCGGGATTTCCGTACTGGAACGGCATGAAGTACCTCTCGTCCCGGGCGAGCGCGCGCGCGACCTCGATCGAACCGTTCGTGCCCGCGTCTCCCGCGGAGTACACGATCTCCGCTCCGAAGAGCTCGAGCAGGCCGATGCGCTCGTCGCTCGCGTTGTCGGGGATGACGACGGTGAGCTTGTAGCCCTTGCGCGCGCACACCATCGCGAGCGCGATGCCGGTGTTGCCCGACGTGGGCTCCAGGACCACCCGATCCGGTGTGAGGTCGCCGGTCGCCTCGGCGGCCTCGATCATCCGCAACGCGATGCGGTCCTTCGTTGAGCCCGTGGGGTTGCTGCCCTCGAGCTTCGCCCAGAGGCGGACCTCAGGCTTCGGCGAGAGGTGCGGCATCCCCACGAGCGGGGTGTTGCCGATCGCCTGGAGGACGTCGTCGAACCTCATGCGATCGATTATCTCAGCGGGTTCGCCCTGCGCTCAGGGAGCCGAGTACTGCTGCTGCACGAGCTCGACCACCTCGCCGCCGCAGGAACCAGCAACGGATCGACCCCGCACCGCACGCAGCGCCAGGAGACGAGATCTCACGCTCAACTCGTGTCGCATCCGAACTCGTACACGGCCGCGGGTGCCGTGGAGTGCGTTCACTCTGATCATGCAGTGGATTGGCTGAAGGATCCGCACGAGGAACGCTTGTTGAAGTTCTCCACGATGACTGTGGTCGAGCCAGCTCGGGTGCTTGCCGGTGCCCAGGTCGGTCGCACGGCCGGTGCGGGCATCGACGACCACGAGCCCATTCACGAACGTGGGCTCGAACACGATCCGACGCCCGGTCGGCGACCACATCGGCCAAAGCCGTGTCGGATCTACCTGAGACATCGAGCCCAGCAACGGACCAAGTGCCCTCGGATTGCGTCCATCGGCGTTCGCCACCCATGCATTCCCTTGCGTTATCTCGGTCACGTCCGCCCAGTGGTACCCCGTCCTCCAGAAGGCGATAGCTCGATCAATCGGCGAGTACGAGCCGGAGGCCGCATGTGCAAGGACGAGGCTCATCTTCCTGCCATGTGCGGGGACGGCATACAGGTTCAAAGCGCCGTGGCGCTCCCTCGTGAAGAGGATCGTGCGTCCGTCACTGCTGAAGTTGAGGTGGTAGATGGGGTTTCTCGCCATCAACGATCTTCTAGGTGGATCACGTCGCCACATCGACGAGGGACCCCGCGAAACCGGCCGCGAACACGATCTTCGTGCCGTCGGGCGACCAGCTGGGCGCGGACCCGAGCGCGAGATATCGCTTCTCCGTACCCTCGGCCCGAGCGACGAGGATCCCGGTCGCGGCCTCGAACGCCAGATGGTCGCCGTCGGGCGACGCCTGAATGTGCATGACATCTTCCATCGACCGGATGGATTCGGCGAGCGGCGTCACGCGACAAGTCCTCATGTCGACAAAGACGGGGCCGCCGATCTGCGAAGGCTTGTGAGTGCGCGTCGGAGGTGTGGGAGCCGACGGAGAACTCGAGGCTCGGAGACCTGCTTGTTCCGCTTCGATCGGCGGTTGGTCGCGGGCCGCCACGATCCGGACCACCCCGATCGCAATGAGGGCGGTCACGATCGCCAGCGCGACCACGATTAAGACCTGGCCGAGTCCTCTCTTCCGGGAACGAGCTCCCGGTGCCTTGGTCTTCTGGCTTCGCGCGTCCATTGAGCTTGCTCCTGTGTGTTCAGGCCGAACGAGGTCGGGCCGGCGCCCGCGAGGGCGCCGGCCCGGTCCCCCTACGGCAGCAGGTTCAGCGTGTGGGTGAAGGCCTCATCGCTGGATGTGAGCGTGATGGATCCGCTCGCGCCCTCGTAGGCCTTCGTGCCGCCGGTCACGGCGAGCGTCTCGCCGGTGAAGCCCTTGAAGATCCCGGTCACGACCACGGCGCCCTTGCCGCCCGGCGCAAAGACGTTGAAGTCGTACACCACGGTGCAGTGGTAATCGACTCCAGGAGCACAGTTCCACCTCACGGTGCCGATCCGGGTCCCGTCGGCATCGAGAGCCTCTTCACGAAGCTGGCCGTCACCCTCCTTGAGGACGTCCCCTGAGAACACCTCGATCGACGTCGACATCGCCGCCGAGCGGCCAGAGGCTCCACCTGCGAGCAGCCCGGACACGAGCAGCGTCGCGGCGAGCCCCATCGCGAGCTTCCTTGCCATCGCCATCTCCTTTCCCGATCGCCGCCCTCCCCCGAGGACCGGCGAACCGACGATGCGCGGCGGCGCTGGAAGCCACCTGGCGGCGCGCGTAAGAACCGCGCAAAGACGCCAGCGAACTTCGGAGAGAGTGGGCCTCGGCGACCGAACTCGATAATCCCGGCGAGTGCTGATCTCGCCTGAGGCTTAGGGAGCCGCGTACTGCTGTTGGACGAGCTCGACCACCTCGCCGCCGCGGATCGTCACCCAGAAGGGATCGAGTCGTACCACCTGATCGGCGTGGCGACCGCTCCGGAAGATCGACGCGAGCGTGGCGATCGAAACGACGGTCGGTCCGTTCGCACCGGCGTAGTGGCGAAGCGTCACATGCGTGAGCGAACGAACGTGGACGACGCGCCACACGTGGTCGGCGTCGCGAAGATAGCGGCCGTCGTGCAGGTGCTCGTTGGGGGCGATCGCGCCGTCGGCGAGGGCGGCCCTCCGCGCCGGTTGTCCCGTGAACCAGCGGCCGAGGTCGAGGACGACGCGCGATGCCGTGACGTCCACCGCCATCACGTAGGCGATGTGCGTGCCGTGACTCGGTTGTGGGCCGACCGCGCTGCGAAGCTCGCTCTGGAGCGCCGACAGCTGTACCTGCAGCGCGCGCACGTTGCTCAGCTCATGGCTCGTCGCGCCCTGCGCGGCCGCGAGTCCCATCTGCGCGGCCACGAGCTGCGTCTGCGTCGTGGAGATGTCGGCGCGAAGGTCGGCGATCTGCGCGTTCAGCCGGTCGACCGTCGCCGACAGCTCGTCGTTGGCGGCCCGCGTCTGCGCGAGGGCCGCACCGCGCTCGTCGGCCTCGTCGCGCTGCCAGAGGTAGACGCCCATGCCGGCGACCGCGGCGGTCCACGCGGCGAGCGCGACGACGCCCAGGATGAGCGGCCAGCGCCGTCTGGGCCTCGCGTCGGGCAGGATGAGGAGACGTTCGTGCGTCTCCAGCGTGGGAACGAGCCCTGGGGCCTTCATGGAGCGTCCTCCCAGGTCGGACGCTATTCCCGCGGTGTGCGACCGGTCAAGAGGGCGGGTTACCCGCCGGCGACCGCGGGCAGGATCGACACGACGTCGCCCTCGGAGACCTCCGTCTCGAGCGAGCCGAGGTAGCGCACGTCCTCGTCGTTCAGGTAGACGTTGATGAAGCGATGCAGCCCGCCGTCCTCGGCGAGCACGTTCTTCGTGATCCCCGGATACCGGCCTTCGAGGTCGACGAGCACGTCACGCAGCGTCGAGCCGTCCGCGCCCACGCGCGCTTCTCCTCCCGCGTGCTTGCGCAGGATCGTCGGCAGCTTGACGGTGACGGCCACGGTGGACTCCTTCATTCCGATCGAGCGGGCACGCCGCAGAACGCCTCGTAGTCGATGAGCTCGGTGATGGTCGGCTCCTTGCCGCAGACCGGGCAGTCGGCGTCCCAGCGGATCTTCACTTCCTGGAAGCTCATGTTCAGCGCGTCGTAGAGCAGGAGGCGCTTCTCGAGCGTCTCCCCCTCGCCGGTGATCAGCTTGATCGCCTCGGTCGCCTGCACGGCGCCGATGACGCCGGGGAGCACGCCGAACACGCCTCCTTCCGCGCAGCTCGGGACCGTGCCCGGCGGGGGCGGCGTGGGGAACAAGCAGCGGTAGCACGGTGTCTCCTGGCCCGGCATGAACACCGTGGCCTGTCCCTCGAACTGGTAGATCGAGCCGTACACGAGCGGCTTGCCGAGGAACTGCGTCGCGTCGTTCACGAGGTAGCGCACGGGGAAGTTGTCCGTGCCGTCGACGATCACGTCGTAGGGCTCCATCACCTCGAACACGTTCGTCGAGAAGAGCAGCGTGTCGTGGCCATCGACCTGGATCGTCGGGTTGATCGCGCGGAGGTGCTCGACCGCCGACTCGACCTTCGGACGGCCGACGTCGCGGTCGGAGTGCAGGATCTGCCGCTGGAGGTTCGACACGTCGACGCGATCGAAGTCCACGATGCCGAGCCTGCCGATGCCCGCGGCCGCGAGGTACATCGCGATCGGCGACCCCAGTCCCCCGGCGCCGATCACCAAGACGGAGGAGTCCAGCAGCTTCCGCTGGCCGGCGCCGCCGATGTTCGGCAGGATGATGTGGCGCGCGTAGCGCTGGACCTGCTCCTCGGTGAATCGAGTGGGCTCGGTCATGTGATCGAGAGCTCCTCTTCCGTGACCTCGCCGTCGACGATGAAGAACGAACGTGCCACGGGATGCTCGCGGTCGACGAGCGATACCACCAGATAGCGGGCCTCCGGGTAGAACGCGAGACGCCGATCCGTTTCGGACGGGTACGCCTCGGAATGCGTGTGGGAGTGGTAGATCGCCCACAGGTCGAGCCCCTGCTCCTCCATCCGGTCGAAGACCTGCAGCTGCTCCCTCCCGTCGAGTCGATACGTGACCGGGCTCGCGTCGGCGTTCTTCATCGTGAACACCTTCACGGGCACGCCGTCTTCGGCCGCGATCACGCCGCAGCACTCGTTGGGAAACTCGCGGAGCGCCTGCTCCACGATCTCCTTGTAGAAGACGCCGTCCAGTTCGCTCATGTCCTCGGAGGGTGGTTGCAACCCGTGCGCGACCGCACCCGTTGCAGGTGCAAATGCTAGCAGGCAGGTCGGATATTCCCGGCGGTTCGACGCGGCCGTACGATGCGTGGATGGCCGCCTCCCGCCGCGCGATCGCCCTCGTCTGCATCGTCCTTGCGGTGGCCGCCGCTTGTACGAAGCAGGATGGCGGCGGCTCGTTCGGCCCGTTCGACGCGCCCACCACCGGCGCGCTCGCGTCGCCCGATCGCCCGAACGACCTGTGCCCGCGGCCCGACTGCAACCTCGGCCCCTACACCGGCCTCGCGATCGACGACGCCTGGGTGGACGCGATCGGCCTGCCGGAGGCCTGGCACATCACGCACGGCGGCGACGTGACGGTCGTGCTTCTCGACGGCGGCGTCTCCGACCTGCAGGACCTGCAGGGGAAGGTCGTGGAGCACCTCGAGGGCGAGGGCGTGGAGCCGACGCTCGATCCCGTGCAGTCCGGCCACGGGAACGCGATGGCCTCGATCATCGCCGCCGACACGGACAACGGGGTCGGCATCGCCGGTGTGGGCTGGGACACGCAGATCGTGTCGATCGACATGGGCGAGGACTACGGGCACTTCACCGAGCTCCCGCAGGAGCGGGGATGGGACCATCGCCACATCGTCGACCTGTTCCGGCAGGCGGCGGCCGTCCCCGGCGTGCGGATCATCAGCTTCAGCTCGGTGGTGAACCCGTCGCCGGCGCTCGAGCTGGAGATCGAGCGCATCGTGCACGCGGGCATCCTGGTCGTCGCGGGGGCCGGCAACGAGGACAAGACCGGCGTCGTGCGACCCCGCTACCCCGCGGCCTACGACGGCGTGATCGGCGTCGGCGGCGCGCTCGTCGCGCCCGACGGATCGGTGGGCATCTGGGGCGGGTCGAACGTGGGGCCGCACGTGGATGTGTTCTCCCCCACGTTCATCCCCGCGCTGATCGGCCCGGGCAACGTCGACATCGTCGCGGGGACCTCGCCGGCGACCGCGCTCACCTCGGGCGTCCTCGCGCTCTTGCTGAGCGCGTACCCGGAGCTCACACCCGCGCAGGTCGAGCAGCTGCTCGCGACCACCTCGCGAGCGTTCCCCGCCGAGTACCGGACGCGCGACCCGTCGAGCGGTGAGATCGTCACCCTCGACGGCGAGGGTCCGCCCGGGCCGGGGCTCATCGATGCCGGCGCGCTCTTCCAGAGCGCGGCCGCCATGGTCGGCGGCTAGCCGGGCGCCGATCCCTCGACGCGACCTCGCACTCGGATCCGGCCCGGCTCACCGGCTGTGATCGACCCGATGATCGAGCCCTCTACGCCTCGCGCATCGAGCTCGGCAACGAGCTCCTCCGAATCGGGCGTCGCGACCAGCATGCCCCCGGATGTCTGCGCGTCGGCGAGCACCGCGCGCTCGGGCTCGGTGAGCTCGCCCCATTCGGTCGCCGCGTTGAGCCAGGCCACGTTCCGCTTGGTGCCTCCTGCGACCACGTCGCGCTGGGCGAGCTCCAGCACGCCGGGGAGGAGCGGCACGGCCGCGGCGTCGACATCGGCCGACAGGCCGCTCGCCTCGAGCATCTTCCGAAGGTGACCGAGCAGCCCGAAGCCGGTGACGTCCGTGGCCGCGGAGACGCCGGCGCCCCGCATCGCCGCCGCCGCATCGGCGTTGAGCGTCGTCATCGTGTCGACGGCCGCACGCAGCTGCTCGTCGGTCGCGACCCTGCGCTTGATCGCGGTCGAGATCATCCCCGTCCCGATCCTCTTCGTGAGCACGAGCCGGTCGCCCGCGCGCGCCGTCGAGTTCCGCACGAGGTTGGTGGGGTCCACGAAGCCGAGCGCGACCATGCCGTACTTGGGCTCCGGGTCGGTGATCGTGTGGCCCCCGAGGAGGACGACGCCCGCGCGTTGCGTGACGTCGAGCCCGCCCCGCAAGACGTCCGCGAGCATCTCGAGCGGGAGGTCGTCGACGGGCCACGCGGCGACGTTCAGGGCGAGCTTCGGTTCGGCCCCCATCGCGTAGACGTCGCTGAGCGCGTTCGCGGCGGCGATGCGCCCCCAGTCGAACGGGTCGTCGACGATGGGCGTGAAGAAGTCGACCGTCGCAACGAGTGCGGTCCCATCGGGGAGCTCGTACACGGCGGCGTCGTCGCCGGTCTCCGCGGAGACCAGGACCTCCCGCGGCATCGCCGGGGAGCCGAGCAGACCCAGGACCTGGGTCAGGTCGCTCGGACCGAGTTTGCAGGCTCAGCCGGCGCCGTGGCTGAACTTCGACAGTCGCACTTCTTCTCGCATGAACCGGAGGATACGCTTCGTTGCTGATGCGGCTTGCCGTCGTCGGGCACCTCGAGTGGATCGAGTTCGCGCGCGTCGATCACGTTCCCGGGGCCGGCGAGATCGTCCACGCGACCGAGACGTGGGAGGAACCGGGCGGCGGCGGAGCGGTGGCCGCCGTGCAGCTCGCGAAGCTCGCCGGCGGCGCCACCTTCCTCACGGCCCTCGGCGACGACGAGCTCGGTCATCGCTCCGAACGCGAGCTGGGCGATCTCGGCGTGACCGTGTACGCGGCCCGACGCACCGCGCCCACCCGCAAAGCCGTGACGTTCGTCGAACCGAACGGCGAGCGCACGATCACGACGCTCGGCGACCGCCTGCAACCCGCGTCGACGGACCCGCTGCCGTGGTCGTCGCTCGCGGCGTTCGACGGCGTGTTCGTGACGGCCTGCGATCCCGAATCTCTTCGGCTGGCGCGTGCCGCGCGCGCCCTGGTCGTGACGGCGCGGATCCTCGACGTGCTCGCGGCCTCGGGCGTGGCGGCCGACGCCGTCGTTGGCAGCGCTCACGATCCCGCCGAGCGGTTCGAGCCGTCGTCGGGTCTCGCGGCGCCCGGCCTGCTCGTCCGCACGGACGGGGCGAACGGCGGGACGTACGAGACGGCCGAAGGCGCGAACGGTACGTACGAACCCGTGGAACCGTCGGGGCCGATCGTCGACACGTACGGCAGCGGGGACAGCTTCATGGCCGGGCTCACCTTCGGCCTCGCGTCCGGTCTCTCACTTCGACGAGCGCTCGAGCTTGCGGCGCGGTGCGGGGCCGAGGCCGTCACCGGCCGGGGTTCGTTCGCGGGGCAGCTCACCGCGGCCGGCCTTTGAGCTAGGCGGGATCCGTCGCGATCTCCTCGTAGTGGTGCTGGCGCCAGACCTCGGCCTCGGCGATCGTGCGAGGCCCGAGCGCGCCGTTCTTCCCGGGGAGGAGACGCCGCACCTGCTCGAGCTCCTTGCGGGTGAACTCGCATCGGGTGGTGATCGGCTCGATCCCGTAGAGACGCGCGGCGTTCAGCCCCAGGATCTTGTCCTTGATCTCGCTCGTGAGCTCGGGATAGCCGTAGCGGTCCTGGAACTCCTCGGAGATGTGGAACGATCGGAGAGCCTGGATGAGCGGCTGCGGAGACCCGTAGAAGAGGCAGTCGGTCCCCCACACCACGTTGTCCTCACCGACATGCTTCAAGAGCTTGCCGAGCACGTGCGCGGCCTGCGTCGGGTAGCGCATCACGTACCACCAGGTGGATCCGAGCTCCGCGTAGACGTTCTGGTTCGGCCGGATCCCCGCGCGTCGCATCGACGTGATGAGGCGGTTGATCCCGACGTTCGCGCTCGCCGACGTGTAGGGACCCTCGGTCAGGCCGGACTCGAACCCCGAGTGGTAGATCACGAAGCTCACGTCGGGGTGTCGCGCCGCGGCCGGTCCGACGTCGACCGGCGACGAATACGGGCTCCCGCCCGAGAACCCCTTGTGCACGCACACGAGCGGGATGTTCAGCTCCACCGTCTTGCGGATGAAGCGCTCTCCCACCTGAGGCAGCGAGGGATCGTGGTCGTCGAGCCACCAGGCGTTCCCGGGGTCGCCGAACACGTCGGGGAAGTGCGTGAAGGACTTCCACGCGACGATCGGATAGCGCTCGGCCGTGCGCGCCATGCCGTCGAGCGCGTCCTGCATCGGACCGACGTTCGGCAGCGCCTGCGCGTGGAGCAGGACGCGCTCGTCGCGGCACACGCCCTCCACGATCCGGCGCGTGACGTCCATGATCTCGGCGGAGAGCGGACTCCCCTGCGGGTAGATCGGGAGGGCCGACAGCACGAGCATCGACGTGTCCGACCGCAGGAACATCAGGTCGAGGAAGTGGTCGATCGAGTAGCAGACGCGAGGGTCGTCCTCGCCGCAGTGCTGCTGCGGAAACCGCGTCCAGAAGTCCTGGCCGTGCAGGACCGGGTTGAGGTCGTACTCGAGCAGGTGCCCCTGGATGTCGAAGATGAACTCCTCACCGCCGATGTCGGTGTGCGCGGGCTCGGGCTCGAGCGTCGCGGACGGCGAGATCGAGTAGCCGCCGCCCGGCGAGGACGTGGGCGAGGTGGGGTTCGCTCGGTGCTCCTCGCGGCTGCACGCGTCGAGCATCGCGAGCGTGGTGGCGGCGCCGCAGATCGAGAGCAGGAACTCCCGCCGCGAGAGCCCGAGGCGCCTGGCGTTCTCGTCACACGCCGCGCGCGCCCTGCGGATCGTCTCCTCGAGGACCGGCGGCAGGTACGGCTCGGGATCGTATTCGCCGTTCGAACAGGGGCCGAACTCGATCGGCAGCCCCGGATCGTCGTCCCAGCCCTCCATCGGCATCGCCCCGGAGCGTAGACCGGGCGAGCGCCGGGTGAGTTCCGAGGCGGATACTCCTCCCATGGACGTGGCGGGCTTCCTCGCCCAGTTCCCCCCGTTCGACGAGCTCCCCGCCGACGTGGTCGAGAGGGTCGCGGGCGCCGTCCGAGTCGAGCGCTACGCGGCCTCCGAAACGATCCTGCAGCAGGGAGGCGAGCCCGCGCACGCACTCTGCGTCGTGCGGAACGGCGCCGTGGAGCTGCTGGACGACGACGTGCGGCTCGACGTGCTCGGCGAAGGAGAGGTCTTCGGCCAACTCTCCCTGCTCACCGAGGAACGACCTTCGCTCACCGTCCGGGCGTACGAGGACACGGAGTGCTACCTCATCCCCGCGGAGGTCGCGGAGGAGCTCCTTGCGACGGAGCTCGGCCGGGGGTTCGTGCTGGGAAGCCTTCGCCGACGGATCCACGTGCTCGCGGAGCACGTGCACAACGAGGCACTGGGCGTCCGATATCGGACGGTCGGGTCGCTCGTGCGTCGCGCGCCGGTGACGTGCCCGGAGGACACGTCGCTCGCGGACGCCGCGGCGCTGATGGCGACCGAGCACGTGTCGTCGCTGCTGATCCCGATGCGAAGCGCGTGGGGCATCGTGACCGACCGTGACCTTCGCACGAAAGTGGTCGCCGCGCGGCTGGACGTCGATGGGCCCGTCGGAAGCGTCGCGACCTTCCCCGTGAGGACGATGCCGGCGGACGCGATGGCCGGCGAGGTTCTGCTCGAGATGTTCGCCTCCGACGTCCATCACATTCCCGTCGTCGGAGAGGAAGGGGCCCTGCTCGGGATCGTTACCGACACCGACCTCATGTGGCTCGGTCGCCACACGCCGTTCAGCCTGCGGAGCGCGATCGAGCGCGCGCCCTCGCGCGAGGAGGCGATCGAGGCCGCGGCCGCTCTGCCTCAGGTCGTCGTCGGGCTGGTCGAGGCGAGCGCCGACCCGGTCGCCGTCGGCCACGTCGTGGCGCTCGTGATCGACGCGCTCACCATCCGACTGCTCCGGCTCGGCATGGAGGAACTCGGCCAGCCGGGCGTACCTTGGGCCTGGGTCGCGCTGGGGAGCGCGGCTCGCCACGAGCAGGCGCTCCGCACCGACCAGGACCACGCCCTTGCGTTCGACTTCGGCGAGCATCCGTCGGATGAGGTCGGGGCATCCCTGGGAGAGCTTGCCGAGTTCGTCACGTCCGGCCTCGAGGCCGCCGGGATCCCTCGCTGCAAGGGAGACGCGATGGCGGTGAACCCCTCGCTCCGGCGCTCCGTCGCAGATTGGAAGAAGGCATTCGATCGTTGGATGGACGACGCTGGCCGGGGCGGCAGCATCCTCACGTCGATCGTGTTCGACTACCGCCAGGTCGCGGGGCCGCTCGAGATCGAGCCGGCGTTCGACGGCGCGATCCGGAACGCGCGCGCCAGGGGCTCGTTCCTCCATCACCTCGCGCGGCGAGCGCTCGACGCGACGCCACCCACGGGCTTCTTCCGCGAGTTCGTCGTCGATCGCGGAGAGCACGCCGGAACGCTCGACGTGAAGCGTCGCGGCATCACGATCGTCGGGAGCCTCGCGCGCGTACACGCCGTGCGCGCGGGGATCACCCACGCGCGGACGGTCGACCGGCTGCGGGCCTGCGCCGACTCCGGCGAACTCAGGGCGAGCGACGCCCAGGACCTCGAGGAGGCGTTCCGGTTCCTCTGGGAGGTGCGCCTTCGGCACCAGGCGGAACAGGTGCGCGCCGGGGAGGCCGCGGACGACTTCATCGACCCCGCGAGGCTGGGACCGGTCGCGCGCCGAGGCCTTCGGGAGGCCTTCCGGGTGGTGCGGCGGGCGCAGCAGGGGCTCGCCGCGGAGTTCGGGATCCGGGCCGCGTCTCTCTAGAGCGTTCGCCCCTCGGTGCCCATCGCGTGGAAGCCGCCGTCCACGTGGAGCATCTCGCCGCTGATCCCCTTCGAGAAGTCGGAGAGCAGGAACGCGATCGCGTTCGCGACCGGAGTCGGGTCCGACGTGTCCCACCCCAGCGGTGCCCGCGAGGCCCACGAGTCCGAGATGGACTCGAAGCCGGGGATGCCCTTCGCGGCGATCGTCCGCAGCGGTCCCGCCGACACGGTGTTCACGCGGATCCCCTGCGGGCCGAGATCGCGCGCGAGATAGCGCGTGACCGCCTCGAGACCCGCCTTGCACACGCCCATCCAGTCGTAGACCGGCCACGCGACGGTCGCGTCGAAGTCGAGCGAGACGATCGAGCCGCCGTCGTCCCTCATGAGCGGCAGGAGTCCGTTCGCGATCGCCTTCAAGGAGTACGCGCTGGTCTGGAACGCGATCGCGACGCTCTCCCAGGGGGTCTGCAGGAAGTTGCCGCCGAGCGCGTCCTGCGGGGCGAACGCGATCGCGTGCACGAAGCCGTCCACTCGACCCCACCGCGACGCGAGCTCGTCGTGCACGGCCTCGACGTGCCCCGGGTCGTTCGCGTCCATTTCGAGCACGTCCGCGACCGAGGGAAGGCGGCGCGCGCACTTCTCGGTGAGGCTCATCCCCTTGCCGAAGCCGGTGAGGACGATCTCGGCCCCCTGCTCCTGGCACACCTGCGCGGTGGCGAACGCGATCGACTTCGGCGTCAGGACGCCGGTGACCAGCAGGCGCTTCTTCTCCAGGAGCATCGTGGCCTCCCTCCGCGGTCGCGCCGAGGTTACACCGCGCGGGCCGCCGCGCTCTCGAAGGTGGCGCCCTCGGAGGCGCGTAGGATGCGCGGCGGTGGACCTCGGGATCGACGGGAAGGTCGCGCTCGTCACGGCCGCCTCGCGCGGCTCGGGCGGGGCGCCGCCCTCGCGCTCTCGCGCGAGGGCG
>DATBIS010000042.1:0-1564 GCA_036556805.1 Actinomycetota bacterium
TCATCAACACCGTGCCGCTCCTGCTCGTGATGGTCGTCATCTACTACTTCGTGTTCCGCCGCATGGGGTCGGGCGCGTCGGCGGCGCTGAACCTCGGCAAGAACAAGGTGAAGGTCTACGACCGCAAGGAGCTGAAGAGCACGTTCGCCGACGTTGCCGGCGTCGAGGAGGCGAAGGAGGAGCTCCGCGAGATCGTCGACTTCCTGAAGAATCCGAAGAAGTACCAGCGTCTCGGCGGCCGCATCCCGAAGGGCGTCCTGCTGCTCGGTCCGCCCGGCTGCGGCAAGACCCTGCTCGCGCGCGCGGTCGCCGGCGAGGCCAACGTGCCGTTCTTCTTCATGAGCGGCTCGGAGTTCGTGGAGATGTTCGTGGGGCTCGGCGCCGCGCGCGTGCGCGAGCTGTTCCAGCAGGCGAAGGAGAAGGCGCCCGCGCTGGTGTTCCTCGACGAGATCGACACGATCGGCAAGGGGCGAGGCGGCGCGATGGGCGCCGGGTTCGGCGCGCACGACGAGCGCGAGCAGACCCTCAACCAGCTGCTGGTGGAGATGGACGGGTTCGACTCGTCCAAAGGCGTGATCATCATGGCCGCGACCAACCGTCCCGACGTGCTCGACCCCGCGCTCGTGCGGCCGGGGCGGTTCGACCGGCAGGTGGTCGTGGACCGGCCCGACCTGAAGGGCCGCGAGGAGATCCTGCGCGTGCACGCCCGGGGCGTCGCGCTCGACCCGTCGGTGGACCTGCGCACGATCGCCGCGCGCACGCCGGGCTTCACCGGCGCCGACCTCGCGAACGTCGTGAACGAGGCGGCGCTGCTCGCCGCGCGGCGCGAGAAGAACGCCGTGATGATGGACGAGCTCGAGGAGGCGATCGACCGGGCGTCGGTCGGTCTCGAGCGCAAGTCGCGCGTGATGAGCGAGAAGGAGAAGACCCGCGTCGCCTCGCACGAGATGGGGCACGCGCTCGTCGCGCTCTTCTGCGAGAACGTCGACCCCGTCCACCGCGTGACGATCATCCCGCGCGGGTCCGCGGCGCTCGGCCTCACGTGGACGCGCCCACTCGAGGATCGCTACCTCGCGACGGAGCCCGAGCTGAACGACTTGCTCGCGTTCGCGATGGGCGGCCGCGTGGCCGAGGAGCTCTGCTTCGACGAGATCTCGACCGGCGCGCAGAACGATCTCGAACGAGCCACGGACGTGGCGCGCGCGATGGTGACCGAGTACGGCATGAGCGAGAAAGTCGGTCCGCTGTCGTTCGGTCACGACGACCCGAACGCGTGGTTCGGCTCTTCGGCGAAGATGTCCGGCCACACCGCGGAGCTCATCGACGAGGAGGTCGCTCGCTTGTTGCACGAGGCGCACGAGCGCGCGCTGCGGATCCTCACCGACAAGCGCGAGCTCCTCGACCGCCTCTCCGCGTTGCTCCTCGTCACCGAGACGATCGACGGGGGCGACCTGAAGGACTACGCGGACGGCGTGAAGCCGATCCCGGATCCGAAGACGGCGCAGCCGAACGGGCAGAAAGCCGCCCAGCCGGTCCCGGCGCCGGCGCACGCGTCGAGCGGCGC